>WGMQ01000083.1 GCA_016125005.1 bacterium
AGCGGGAGAGACAAAGCGTCAAATCGTGGGAATCGGGAACAGGAGAGGTCATAAGAGAGGGATATCCCGGGAGGTTCGCTCCTCTTCGGATACCACCGCGAACAGAGAAAAGCAAAATCTACAACGGAATCGTCCTGGGCCGCCATACCCGTTCCATGATGTCTTGACCCCACTTCGCCCTCGGGGATGTCATCATTCACACTCTTCCTTTGGGGGCCCTTTTGATGATTTTCCCGCGTAGCAAGTTTGCTGTCATGGGAGTGCTTGCCGCTTCCCTGCTCGGCTGCGCCACTGCCCAACGCGGCAGTGACTACTCCGACCGAAACCTGACTTTCCTGCACATCTCCGATACCCACATCGGTCCTTATCTGGAGGAGCGGTCGGCCTTTGCCGGCGAGCGTAGCGACGCCACCTTTCAGTTCATGGAGAAGGTGCAGGGCGACCCCCAACCCGTGATGGCGGACGGTTCCACGGTTCCCGCCCCCAGCTTCGTTGTCCACACGGGCGACGTGACTGAATACGGCTTCCCGGGCGGCACGCTTGCGGCCATGGACAGCTACCACAAACGGTTCAAGATCCCCGTATTCTGGGCTCCCGGCAATCACGACAACACCTGGGTCTCGCGGCCGGATATGTTCCGCGAGCGTCAGGGTGGCATGCACTTTCACTTCGCCCGCGAAGGCGTGCATATCATCGGCATCAACAGCGCCACCTTGCAGGAGCCCGTGCAGAGCATCAGTGAGGAGGAGGTGGCCTTTGTCGCCGACTGCGCGAAGGACATACCCAGTGACGCCCCGATCTTTGTCATGCTGCACCATCCGCCTTCATCGGGCGATTGGTCGAGCGAATATGATCTCGGCCGCCTGATGGAGCCCCTGCGCGACCACAACGTGGCGGGACTGCTTGTGGGGCACCACCACGCGGCGACCCACGAGAAATGGTCCGGCTACCACGTCATCCACGGGGGCTCCACGTTCTCCAAGGCGGACGCCGCCAAGCCGGTCGACGGCTTTGGCGTGATCAACATTCACGGCTCCCATCTGCACGCGGCGTACCGTTACAAGGACGACCGGGTTCCCGCAAAGCAGTTCCTTGACCGCGACATTGCCGCTGATCCGAACCGGCTGAGCCTTTCGCCCGTGGTGGCAAAGACGATGGGGAACGATCTGGCCGTCGCTTGGCGTAGCTCGCGCGAAACGCCGGTGGTCGTCACCATTCAGGGCGTCGACACGCCGATCGAGGTTGCAGCCGGCACCACGACAATTCGCCAGGACGTCTCCGCCCTGGGCAACGGACGTCATTGGGGGAAGGTGTCTGTCGGGACGGGCGATTCTGTGGCGACGGAACGCTTCTTCGAGTTCGCGCTCGACCGCCCGGCACGGCCCGGTGAAGGCGTCGCGAGGTGGCGCCAATCGCTCGGGGGCGGCGTGAAGGGAACGCCGTTGGTGGATGGCAACCAGCTCGTCATCGGCGTCAACAACCAGACGCTGCAATCGATCGATCGTGGCTCGGGCAAGCGCCTATGGCGCGCCTCGACCCCGGGCGAGGTGCTTGGCGGAGCCGTGCGGGTTGGCGACGAGATCATGGCATCGACCACCGAAGGCTTTGTCGTCGCCTACAACCCGGACTCGGGCACGGAGACTCGCCGCGTGCGGGTGCCGAGCGGGCTCCCTCTCTACAGCGCGCCCCTTGCAACCGGTGACCTGATCATCGTGGGCGGAGCCGACGCGGATCTATACGCGCTCGACCGCCAGAGCCTCGCGGTGCGGTGGACGGCGTCGCAGGCTGACTACTCCGTTGAGATGCCGCCTCTGGTGGTTGGTGACTCGCTGGTCTATAACGCGTGGGATGGATACGTCCACGCGGTCTCGCTGGCCGATGGCACCGAGCTTTGGAAGAGCTCTTGTCCGCGTAACCAGAAGGGCTTCAGTCGTTACTATGGCGGTGCAGACAACACGCCGGTGGTCATGGAGGATCGTGTCTATACAACGGACCGTGGCTACCACGCGGGAATGTATTCGGCCAAGGGCGAGTTCCTTGGCCTGCTGCTGGAGGATTGCAGCGCCCTGACCCGGACCGAGGACGGTCGTGGGCTCCTCGCGCGCCGCCTTGCGAAGCCCCTTTGCCGCCTCTCTCCGACGGGCGCGATCCAATGGGAGTCGACCGTCACCGCGGGACGCCTCCCGGTGCCGCCCGTGGAAGTCGACGGCAAGGTCTACGTCGTCGCCCGCGGCGTGCTCTATGCGCTGAATGGGGCCGATGGCAAAACCCTTTGGCAGTACCAAGTGACCCCGGGTCTGACGGTGCTGGCGGCCCCGGTGGTCGCCGATGGCGTGGTCTACGCCGTTGGAGTGGACGGGGTGCTGACGGCAGTGGCAGCACCGTAGCGCCCACCGACGTTGACGTAGCGTTTAGCGGAACCGGACCCCAACACCCCTTCCAGCGGGTGTTGGGGGAACGCGTCTGCCCAACCCTGCGACTTGACCCCACTCATTGTGTTGTGGGTTCCTTGAACGATGCCGGGGGCGAACGCGACCCTTGCGGCCCGAGAACCGGAGGTGCCCTTCGCCGTGTCTGAACCCACAGAACCCCAATCCTTTGCGGTGCGCACGTACATGGTGGCCGTGGCCACGGACCGGGGTCCGAAGCTGCTTGCCTTCCGCATCGGCAACCTGCTGATCGGGCGTCTGCCGGACAACCATCTGGCGCTCAATCACGGGAGTGTCTCGCGGCGTCATGCACGCATCTCGGTAACGCCAAAGGGTGTTTTCGTGGAGGACATGGGAAGCCAGAACGGCACGACGCTCAATGGTGTGGCGGTGCGCGACCAGACGCCGGTGCGTCCCGGAGACATCCTGCGGATCGGCCATGTGCCGCTCTACTACTTCGGCTTCATCAATCCCGAGCAGCCGCCGGAGCTTGAGGTGGTCGAGAACGCCATCCTGCTCAACCCCGTCGTTTCCATCAGCTGATCGCCAGGGCTCCGCCATGCAGATGCCCCGCGCCCTCCATGTGACCGTGCGCCGTTCCGGCGGTGGGACGGAGACGAACGTGGCCAAGCTGGTGGCAGCGGTGCCGGAGTTTTCCTGGCTGGCGCTGGAGGATCATCTCGGTTCCCAACTGGACATGGGCCGCTCAGGGGCCCTGATCAGGGCGCTGCGCGCCCACGACGAGCCGGTGGTCTTCTGCTACGGCGTGACCAGCCATCTCTTCTGCCAATGGGCTTTCGAACGGCGTCGTGCGCTGGTGGGGAACATTCGCTGCGAGACGGATTTTGTGGGCGTTAAGGGCGTTTGGAAGCGCCTCTTCGGCTGGCGTTTCCGACCGTGGCTGAGCAACTCGCGCAAGGCCCTGCTGGGGGCACGCGGCGCGGTCATCTACAACGGCATCGCCGAGCCCGGGGTGGAAGAGCCGCTCTTCCCAAGTCTGGCGCGCCCCACCTTCGGCATCCTGGCAAGCGGTCATCCCAAGAAGGGACATCGCTTTGCCATCGAGCTTTGGCGCCAGCTGGGCAAGCCGGGGGCCATGGTCTTTGGCGGCAACCTGGGCGCGGAGCTCCAGCGCGATGCGGAGCGTGAAGGGGTTCTTTGTCCCGGGCATGTGGACGCCGGGCGGTTTCTTCGGTCGATCGATCTGCTTCTGGTCCCCAGCACGGCAGAGGGGCTGCCCACGGTGATCCTGGAGGCAGCGGCTCGCGGTGTCCCTTCGCTGGCGACTCCCGTCGGAGGTATCCCGGAGCTGATCCGTCACGGCGAGAACGGCTACATGATGGAGCGCACGGGCTGGCTGGAGTTTCTTCGCGCGACGTCGGCGGAGGACTGGCGCAAGGTGGGGGAGCGCGCCAGGGCAGAAGTGTTGAAGCGATACTCGCTTGAGCGCATGATTCGCCGGTTCCGCGCGGCTGCGTGGCTTGCGGCACGGGGGAAGGAGATAAGCTCGTGACGCGGCAGGGCGGCTTCCTGATCGATCTGCATTGCCACACGCGGGAGCGGAGCTTCGACGGCCGCATCCCCGCCGTGGAGTTGCTACGCGGGGTCCTGGCGCACGGACTGTCCGGCGTCACCTTCACCGATCACAATACACCATGGCCCGCCGAAGAGCTGGATCGCCTTCGCCAGGAGGTTCCCCTCCCCGCCGACTTCTTCCTCGCCGCCGGTCAGGAGGTCCGCACCGTGCGCCACGGCGTCACGTGGGGGGACCTGCTCGTGTTCGGGCTGGACGAACCGGTTGCGGATGGCGCCGATCCGATCCTCCTTTGGGAACGTGCTCATGCGGCCGGTGGTTTTGTGCTGGCGGCCCACCCCGGGGCTCGGGGCCACGGGATGGGAGAGCACCTTGGCGACCTGCCGATCCTGGCGGCGGAGGTTTGGAACGGTCGCTATGGCGAGCGGGTCGCACGCGAGTCGGAGGCTTTGGCCGAGCGGTTCGGCATGATCCCATTCGGTGGAAGTGACGCGCACAAGCCCGAGGATATTGGCGGTGGAGCCACCTGGTTCCCCCGGATGCCGGAATCGATGGCGGACATTGGGGCGATGCTTCGCTCAGGGGAATGCAGACCCTGGCGCCCGACGTTTCTTGAGCGCGTGAAGCGCAACCTCTGGGGCTAGCTGCCGAGAAGCCCGGGGGCCAGTCGCTTAGCCGGGGAGTTCTTCCTGCTGGGGGCGCGTGACGAGCGCATGGTACTTGCCGCCCTTGGCCATCAGTTCCTCGTGCGTGCCGCGCTCGATGATGCCACCACCCTCCATCACCACGATCTCGTCCGCCTTGCGGATGGTGGAGAGACGGTGGGCGATGACGATCACCGTGCGGTCGAGCATGGCCCGCTCGATGGCCTGTTGCACCAAGGCTTCCGAGACATTGTCCAAGGCGCTTGTGGCCTCGTCGAGGATCAGGATTGGCGTGTTGGCCAGCAGGGAGCGTGCAATGGTGATGCGTTGCTTCTGGCCGCCGGAGAGCTGGCCCCCTCGTTCGCCGATCACCGTGTCCAAGCCCTTGGGGAGCGTGTTGGCGAACTCCATTACCAACGCCTGCTCCGCCGCCGCGATCACCTCCTCGCGGGTGGCATCGGGGCGACTGTAGGCGATGTTGTTGTAGACCGTGTCGTTGAATAGCACCGGATCCTGGGTCACGATCGACATCAGTTGGCGGAGCGAATCCAGGGTCACGTCGCGGATGTCGATGCCGTCGATTCGGATCGACCCACTGTTGACGTCATAGAGACGGGGCGCCAATCGGATCACCGTGCTCTTGCCGGCGCCCGTCTCTCCCACGAGAGCCACGCGGCGACCTTTGGGGAAGCTGAAGCTGAAATTGCGGAGCGCCGGCTGACGATCCTCGCGATAGGAGAAGGTCACGTTCTCGAAGACGATGTCGCGCTCGAAGCCGACGAGAACCTTTGCATCCTTCTTCTCGAGGATCGAGGGGCGCGTGTCGATCACCTCGAAGATACGCTCGGCATTGGCGAGCGCCTTCTGGAGTTTCACGTAGGTTCCACTGACGCGCTTGATGGGCGGGTAGAAGCGGGTCAGGATGCCCAGGTAGATGAGGAAGGAGGCGGGGCTCATCGTGGCGGTGGTGCTCTTGAGGACCAGGTAGGCGCCGAGGCAGATGACACCGGCCATGGCAAAGGTCGCCAGCACTTCCACGGCGGGATCGCCGATCAGCCGCATCTTCTCGCGGCGGATCTGGCGGCGCGCCATCTCCTTGCTCAACGTCTTGAAGCGATCGATCTCCCGCTGCTCGGCAACGCAGGCCTTCACCACGGGGAGCCCCTGCAAGGTCTCCTGCGTGTAGCTCAGCAGCTTCGAGTCCTCTTCCTCGTCCTTCTTTCCCATGCTCCGCAGCCACTTGCCCAGTGCCGCGATCGGAAGCACGATCACCGGGAGGCCGATCATCACGATCAGCGTCATGCGCCAGTTCAGCAGGAAGAGCACGACCAGAAGGGAAAGCACCGCGAACGGCGCCAACACGATGTCACCCACCATCGTGGTAAAGACCTGCCGCACCGCGCGGATATCGTTGTTCAGTCGCGAGATCAGCTCGCCGGAAAGATAGCGGGAGAACTGCGGCATATCCATCGTCATGCAGCGCGAGTAGAGCTCGGTCCTCATGCGGACAATCGACAGGTAAAAGGTCTTTTGGAGGACGTACTTCGAGACAAAATCCAAGGTGTTCTTGAGGATCTGCGCCACCACCAGCAGGGCCGCCATGATATAGATGGCGTCCTCCTGCTTGCGGCGCACCCAGTCCTTCCACTGTGCGTCGATCTTCTTCTTGGTGATATCGAGCTGAAGGTGCTGGCGCTTGAAGAAGGAGGTCTCCCCGGCCAGCTTGCCCTCCAGCACGACGATATCCGCCTCGGTTGCCTTCACCCGTTCCGCATAGCCCTTGGGATCCTCGAAAAGGACCGTCAGCACCGGGATCAGCGCCACCAGGTTCACCGCCGTCAGGACCCCCGCCAGCATGCCCACCAGCAGGGCGCCGATGATCTTCATCTTGTAGGGAGCCGCGTAGTGCAGCACGCGGCGGATGATGGCGAGGTCGTCCGTGGCGAACAGGCTGTGCTTGCGCGACTCCCTGGCGGCTCCGTCACGGGATTTCGCGGGATTTGAAGGGGGCAATGGTCGGCCTGCACAGGTCGGAATGGAGCCCTATCTGGAGACAAGGAGCGGGGGCGGTCAAGCGGTCAAGTGCCTGAGGCGCACCCTCGGGGCGGATTCCCCCGGCGCGCAGGGCAAAAGGGCGCAAAAAACCCTTGCCATCAACGGCCCCGATGATGGTGACTCCCCGTCCTTGGTCGAAAGGCCAAGGTGGCGCCGTGCTGTCCTTGGCGCCTGCTGAACGGCTCGATGGCCACAGGGGCGTAGCTCAATTGGCAGAGCGGTCGTCTCCAAAACGACAGGTTGGGGGTTCGATTCCCTCCGCCCCTGCCATCGGATCCTTCAGTCTTCGTTACTGGTTCCACAAGGCAGCAGAGTGGCAAACCAGGAGAACCATGGAGGCCTTCAATGGCTGAGAAGTTGGGTGTGTTCGACAAAACGAAGATCTTCCTGGGCGAAGTCCGGACCGAGATGACCAAAGTCGTCTACCCGACGCCTCAGGAAGTGAAGACCTATGTGATCGTGGTGCTGATCTCCACGGCGGTGATCTCTGTGGCCATGGGCCTGTGGGATATGCTGCTGGGCCACATCGTCAACTGGTTCTTCCAGTCGGTCGCCTGACCGGCTGTTCTTCCTTCCCTCCGCGGCTGCGCCAAGTCGGCCTGCCGCCTTGGCGTCACCCTCTCCTCAACCAACGAATACCCCCTATTGCCCGGCCATCGGGATGCCTGGAATCCCGTGGCTTTATCCTTGATCGAGGTGTGCAGTGAACTGGTACGCGATCTACACCTACTCCGGCTTCGAGAAGCGCGTTAAGCGCGACATCGAGCACCGCGCCTCCATCGAAGGTCTGCGCGATCAACTCGGCGAAGTGGTCGTCCCCGAGGAAAAAGTCGTCGAAATCAAGGACGGCAAGCGCAAGGAAAGCTCCCGCAACTTCATGCCGGGCTACGTCTTCATCCGCATGGAGAAGAACGAGGAACTTTTCAAGACCATCCAGGAAATCAACGGTGTGTCGCAGTTTGTTGGCGCCACGCCCGACAAGCCTTCCCCCCTCTCGGACCAGGAAGTTCGTAATATCCTGGGGCTGATCGAGGACAAGAAGGACAAGCCCAAGCCCGAAATCAAGTTCCGCGTCGGCGACCAGGTGAAGGTCATCGAGGGTCCGTTCGCGAACTTCATTGGAACGGTCGAGCAGATCGATCACGACCGCGCACGCCTGCGCGTCTCGGTCTCGATCTTCGGCCGGGCGACTCCCGTGGACCTGGCGGTCCTCGAAGTCGACAAGGCCTGATCCGCCAGAACCCCCTACCCGCCTAACGTCTGGCGGAGCCCGCCAAGGGCCCGCCGCCTTGGAGAAAAGAAATGGCAAAGAAAGTCACCGCCATGGTCAAGCTCCAGTGCCCCGCTGGCGCCGCCAATCCGGCGCCGCCCGTCGGCCCTGCGCTCGGTCAGCACGGCATCAACATCATGGACTTCTGCAAGCAGTTCAATGCTCGCACGAACGCTCCGGACCTCAAGGGCCTCACCATCCCGGCCCTCATCACCATCTATTCCGACCGCTCCTTCACCTTCGAGCTCAAGACCCCGCCCGCACCGGTCCTCCTCCTGAAGGCCGCCGGCATCCCGAAGGGCTCCGGCGTTCCCAACAAGAACAAGGTCGGCAAGGTCACCAAGGATCAGGTCAAGAAGATCGCCGAGTCGAAGATGCGCGACCTCAACGCCGCGTCCCTAGAGACGGCCATGAGCATGGTTGCCGGCACCGCCCGCAGCATGGGCATCGAAGTCGTCGACTGATAGCGCGGCGGCAACCTCCGCCAGCGACAATTTCCAACACGTGGGAGGGCGCCGCACCCGCGCCCGCCAAACACCACCGGAGAACACAAACTCATGCCCAAGCATGGTAAGAAGTACAACGAAAAGGCAGCGTTGGTCGACAAGGCCAAGCTCCACACTGTCGAGGAAGCCGTCGCTCTCCTCCGCAAGGTTTCCTTCGCCAAGTTCGACGAGACGGTCACCCTCGATATCCGTCTCGGTGTTGATCCCCGCGCCGCCGACCAGCAGGTCCGCGGCACCGTGGCTCTTCCCCACGGCACCGGCAAGACCGTTCGCGTCGCCGTGTTCGCCAAGGGCGACAAGGTGTTCGAAGCTGAGGCCGCAGGCGCCGACATCGTCGGTGGCGACGACCTCGCCGAGAAGGTCCTCAACGGATTCCTCGACTTCGACGCAGCCATCGCCACCCCCGACATGATGCGCGTCGTCGGTAAGCTCGGCAAGGTCCTCGGCCCCCGCGGCATGATGCCCAACCCGAAGACCGGCACCGTGACCCCGAACGTCAAGGACGCCATCATCGCGCTCAAGGCCGGCCAGGTCGAGTACCGCGTCGATCGCTTCGCCATCGTCCACGTCATCGTCGGCAAGATGCGCTTCGACGACGCCCAGCTCGTCGACAACGTCAACGCCCTTATTGGCGCCCTGCTCAAGGCCAAGCCCCAGGCCGCCAAGGGCAAGTACATCAAGTCGGTCAGCCTGAGCTCCACCATGAGCCCCAGCGTGCGCATCGTCGCCGCCGACCAGTAACGCCTCTCCAAGGCAAAATGCAGGCAAAGACCGCGGCCCCGCCCTTCACCGAGCGGGGCCGCGGCATTAAGTGGAGGGCAGTTTAATCCGCCGTCCTCCGAGTGGGAAAAAAAACGTCACGACATGTCGCTTTGTCGTTGACGCGGGAGGGGTACCTCCCTACGTTCCCCCTCCCGCGACGCAGTGCGAAATCTCGATTTCCTCTGTCACGTCGCGTAGCGGGCTACGGTCACCCTCAACGTAGCTAGGCCCTCGAGGCCAACCGCGCTCCTAACATCGTGGAAGACGAGGGCGCCTTCCTTTCCCCACCCTGCCTCGGCAGAAGGGATTGGTCTGCGCCGCGTGACAAACGACGGCGCTTTTTGTTTTTCGGGCGCCTGGGGCAAGCAGCAGAGAGGGAATGAAGAGGCCCACGGGCCACGCGTAGATGGTACCGCTCACCGCATGGCTCGGGAGCATCACTTTCCAACCAGACCAATCCCTGGGGATACATCATGGCCAAGGAATCATTCAGCAGAAACAAGCCGCACGTCAACATCGGCACCATTGGTCACATCGACCACGGCAAGACCACTCTCACGGCTGCCATCACCAAGACCCAGGCTGCCCGCGGCCTCGGTCAGGCTGTTGCCTTCGACCAGATCGACAAGGCGCCCGAAGAGAAGGAGCGCGGCATCACGATCAACACCGCGCACGTCGAGTACGAGTCTGCCGCCCGTCACTACGCCCACGTCGACTGCCCCGGCCACGCTGACTACATCAAGAACATGATCACGGGTGCAGCCCAGATGGACGGCGCAATCCTCGTGGTTGCCGCCACCGACGGCCCGATGCCGCAGACCCGCGAGCACGTGCTCCTCGCTCGTCAGGTTAACGTCCCCTCCCTCGTCGTGTTCCTCAACAAGTGCGACATGGTGGACGACCCCGAGCTTCTCGACCTCGTCGAGATGGAAGTCCGTGAACTCCTCGACAAGTACGAGTTCCCCGGCGACGACACCCCGATCATCCGTGGCTCGGCCCTCAAGGCCCTCAACGGCGACGACGACGATCTGGGCATGAAGGCCATTGGCCGTCTCATGGACGCCTGCGACTCCTGGATCAAGGAGCCGGTCCGTCAGACCGACAAGCCCTTCCTCATGCCGATCGAAGACGTGTTCGCCATCTCCGGTCGTGGTACCGTGGTGACGGGCGCTGTGAATCGCGGCATCCTCAAGAAGATGATGGAAGTCGAGCTCGTTGGCCTTGGCGACACCCGCAAGACCACCGTGACCGACATCGAAATGTTCCGCAAGCTGCTCGATGAGGCTCGCGCCGGCGACAACGTCGGTCTCCTCCTCCGCGGCGTTGGCAAGGACGACGTCGAGCGCGGCATGGTTATCGCCCAGCCCGGCACCGTGAAGCCCCACACCGAGTTCAAGGCTTCTGTTTACGTCCTCACCAAGGAAGAAGGCGGCCGTCACACCCCGTTCTTCAAGGGTTACAAGCCCCAGTTCTACTTCCGTACCACCGACGTGACCGGCGAAGTCATCCTGCCGGAAGGCGTTGAGATGGTTATGCCCGGCGACAACATCACGATCACCGCGATCCTGCAGAAGCCGATCGCCATCGAGAAGGAACTCCGCTTCGCCATCCGCGAAGGCGGCCGTACGGTCGGCGCCGGCGTCGTGGCCGACATCATCAAGTAAGTCAAGTCACCGGAGGGTGGTGCCAAGCATCAGCGGCGCCGCCCTCCTTCTTTTGTGAACCTAACGCAGGGAACGCACAGTTCAATGGCAAATCAAATCATCCGCATCAACCTGTGGTCCTTCGACAGTCGCCTCCTCGACTCGTCCGTGGGCTCGATCGTTGAAACGGCGCGCAACACCGGTGCCTCGATGGTGGGACCCGTCCCCCTCCCGACCCGCATCCAACGCTTCACGGTCAACCGGTCCCCCAACGGCGACAAGAAGAGCCGTGAGCAGTTCGAGATGCGCCAGCACAAGCGCCTGATCGACCTGGTGGACCCTCCCCAGAAAACGCTCGACGAGCTGCAGAGCCTGGACCTCCCGGCTGGCGTCTACGTCGAAATCAAGCTCACGTCGTAACGAACCTCGAACCACTTGGACGATCCCTGCAAGTCGGCCCACACCGGCAACATTACGGAGGTTCCGGGCATTATGCCTCTCGGACTTTTAGGAAAGAAAATCGGAATGACCCAGCTCTTCGATGAGAAGGGCGCCATCATTCCCGTCACGCTGATCCAGGCAGGACCCTGCCCTGTGCTCCAGAAGCGCACGGTGGAGACGGACGGCTACGAAGCAGTGCAGATTGGCTTCGACGCGAAGCCGGAGCGCAACGCGAACAAGGCGGAGAAGGGTCATGCTGCCAAGTCTGGCGCTGCTCCCGTCCGCATCCTCCGCGAGATGCGCACCGAAGAAGCATCCAGCCTTGAAGTCGGCCAGAGCATTTCGGTCGAGATCTTCGAGGAAGGCGAAATCGTTGACGTGATCGGCACGAGCAAGGGTCGCGGCAACGCCTCCGTTCGCAAGCGCCACGGCTCGAAGCCCGGTCCCAAGACCCACGGCTCGATGTATCACAACCGCCCCGGCTCCATGGGCGGCAGCTCTGAGCCCGCCCGCACGTTCCCTGGCAAGCCCTCGGCTGGCCACTATGGCGATGCGCGCATCACGGCGAAGAACATCAAGATTGTGAAGACTGACCTTGCCCGTAACCTCATCATCGTTCGCGGCTCCATCCCCGGCGCCAACGGCGGTTATGTGATCATTCGCAAGGGCAAGAAGGCCACCGCCAAGGCCTGATCGTAGGGCTGGCGGCAAGACGACGGTTAAGTGAAAGAGGCTCAGAAGATGCCTGTAGTGACCATCAAAAATCAGCAGGGCGGCGACGCCGGAACAGTCGACCTCGCTTCTGGCGTGTTCGCAGCCGAGCAGAACGCTGTGCTCGTTCGCGAAGTCTACAACGCCTACATGCAGAACCAGCGCCAGGGCACGCACAAGACGAAGACCCGCGGTCTCGTCAGCGGCGGCGGCAAGAAGCCCTGGAAGCAGAAGCACACCGGTCGCGCTCGTCAGGGCTCGATCCGTGCTCCCCAGTGGCGCCACGGCGCCATCATCTTCGGGCCGGTTCCCCGCGACTACCGCGAGAAGATCAATAGCAAGAAGAAGCAGGGGGCCTTCCGTGCCCTCCTCTCCGCGAAGCTTGAGCGCGGCGAAGTCATCGTCGTGGACGCCATCAGCCTCGACGCCCCCAAGACCAAGTCGGTCGTCGCCTTCCGCGCCGCCGTCGGTGCCAAGGGCAAGACGCTGATCGTCACCGCCGAGAAGAACGAGAACCTGGTGCGCGCGACCGCCAACCTTGGCTCCTCCGCTGCCACCCCGACTCGCGTCGGCGTTGTCAACGCGGTCTCGATCTTCGACCTGCTCACCTGCGACACGCTGGTCGTCACCAAGGACGCCCTCAATTCCCTGCAGGAGCGCCTGTCATGATTCAGAAGAGCCCCTACGAGATCATCGTTCGTCCGGCCATCACCGAGAAGGCCCTCCGCGGTGCCGACGACGCTCTGAAGAACAAGTCCTACACGTTCAAGGTGGCCATCACGGCCAACAAGCGTGAGATCAAGTGGGCCATCGAAACCGCCTACGGTGTGAAGGTCAAGTCCGTCAACACCGTGACGACCAAGGGAAAGAATCGCTACTCCCGGACGAGCGGAGCCCGCGTGGGCAAGCGCACCGACGTGAAGAAGGCGATCGTCACCCTGGTCGAAGGCCAGCAGATCCAGTTGATGTAATCCTGCGGGGATATTGAGCCATGCCGATTAAAAAGTTCCGCCCATACACTCCGACTCGTCGATTCCTCACGGTCCTCGACTTCAAGAGTGAGATTACTGAGTCCAAGCCGGAGCGCTCCCTCGTTGAGCGCATTCCGTACCGCGCCGGTCACAACAACACGGGCCGCATCACCAGCCGCTTCCGTGGTGGCCGTCACAAGCGCCTGTATCGTCTCGTCGACTTCAAGCGCACCAAGGACGGCATCCCCGCGACCGTGAAGAGCGTTCAGTACGATCCCTATCGTACCGCGAATATCGCTCTCCTCGCCTATGCCGACGGCAAGAAGGCCTACATCCTGGCCCCCAAGGGTCTGGAAGTCGGCTCCAAGCTGATGAACGGTCCCCAGGCGGAAGTTCGTCTCGGCAACTGCCTCCCGCTCGCCAACATCCCGGTCGGCTCCACGATCCACGCGATCGAGCTGACGCCGGGCAAGGGCGCCCAGATGGTTCGCTCCGCTGGTGCCAGCGCGATGCTCCTCGGCCGCGACAGCCGCCAGGCGACGCTTCGCCTTCCCTCCGGTGAAATCCGCGTCGTCCTCACGACCTGCCGCGCGGCCGTTGGCCAGGTTGGCAACGTCGACCACGAGCTCGTCGTGATCGGCAAGGCCGGCCGTCAACGCTGGGTCGGTCGCCGTCCGCACAACCGCGGTGTTGCCATGAACCCGATCGATCACCCGATGGGTGGTGGTGAAGGCCGCACCTCCGGTGGTCGTCACCCCTGCACGCCGTGGGGCCAGAAGACCAAGGGTCTGCGTACGCGCAAGAAGAGCAACCCGACCAGCAAGTACATCCTCAAGCGCCGCTACGCCAAGTAACGACACCCGACCTGACGAACGAAGGAAACGCATCAGATGTCTCGCTCCCTGAAAAAGCCCCCGTTCATTGAGCCGTCGCTCCTGAAGAAGGTCGACGCGATGAACGCCAAGAATGAAAAGCGCGTGATCAAGACCTGGTCCCGCCGCTCCACGGTGGTTCCCGAGATGATCGGGCACACGATCGCCATCCACAATGGCAAGGCCTTCATCCCTGTTTTCGTGAGCGAGAACATGGTCGGCCACAAGCTCGGCGAGTTCGCCCTGACCCGTTCGTTCAAGGCGCACGGCGGCAAGACTGTGAAAGCGACCAAGTAACCATGAGCAAGATCAATCACAAGACCGTCACCAACACCGCCAAGCCGATCGTCGGCAAGTCGCTGACGCGCTTCGCCCGCTGCTCGGCCCGCAAGGTCCGCCTCGTGGTCGACCTGATCCGCAACAAGAACGCCGGTGAGGCCCTGACCATCCTGGCCTACACGCAGCGTCCCTCGGCCGTGCCGTTTGTGCTGCGCGGGCTGAAGGCTGCCATCGCCTCGGCGGGGCAGAATCACCCCGAGCCCACCAACCTGATTGTTGGCGAGGCCATCGTGAACGACGCGCCGATGATCAAGCGCATCCGCCCTGCTTCCATGGGCCGCGCCGTCCGCGTCCGCAAGCGCAACAGCCACATTTTTCTGGCTCTGACTGAAAACTAACCGCACCGACCGCCCGCCCACCCACCAGGAGGAATACCTTGGGTCAGAAAATCCACCCCTACGGCCTTCGCCTCGGCATCGTCAAGGATTGGCAGTCCCGCTGCTTCTCCCCGAAGAACTACACCGAGATCCTTCACGAAGACCTCGCGATCCGCAAGATGATCAAGAAGGAATTCGCCCACGCGGGCGTGGCCTTCACCGAGATTGAGCGCGCCACCAAGCGCGCCAAGGTGACGATCCACACGTCGCGTCCCGGTATCGTCATCGGCAAGAAGGGCGAATCGATCGAGAAGCTGCGCAAGACTCTCGAGAAGATGACCGGCAAGCAGATCGTCATCAACATCGAGGAAGTGAAGCGTCCCGACCTCTCCGGCCAGCTTGTGGCGGAGAACGTGGCCGGCCAGCTCCTTCGCCGCATCGGCTTCCGCCGCGCGATGAAGAAGACGGTTCAGGCCTGCATGAAGTCCGGCGCGCTGGGCGTCAAGATCCAGTGCTCGGGCCGCCTGGGTGGCGCGGAAATGAGCCGCACCGAGTGGTACCGCGAAGGACGCGTGCCGCTGCACACGCTGCGTGCCGACATTGATTACGGTCTCGCTGAGGCCAACACGAAGTACGGCATCATCGGTGTGAAGGCGTGGGTGTTCCGCGGTGAAATCTTCAAGAAAGACGCGAAGGCCAGCGCCTGAGCGGCTCGCCTGACGTGTAAGGACTAACGGATCATGCTTCTTCCCAAGAGACCAAAGCATCGCAAAGTTCAGAAGGGTCGCCGTCGCGGCAAGGCCTATCGTGGCTCCTCGCTGTCGTTCGGTTCCTTCGGAGTGAAGGCACTCGAGTGCGGCTGGATCACCAACCGCCAGATCGAGGCCTCCCGTATCGCCATCACCCGTACCGTTCGCCGCGGCGGCAAGCTTTGGATCCGGATTTTCCCGGACAAGCCGCTGACCGTCAAGCCGGCTGAAACCCGAATGGGTAAGGGCAAAGGTAACCCGGAGCATTGGGTTGCGGTCATCAAGCCGGGCCGCATCCTGTTCGAGCTCGAAGGTGTTACCGAGGAACTGGCGCGCAAGGCCATGACCCGCGCGATCTACAAGCTGCCTCTCCGTGCCAAGTTCGTGAAGCGCGATGTCGCGCCCGCGTCCCCGGCCGGCGCAGCCTGATCCAGGGAAGAAGGAGACTAGCACAATGGCACTTCAAGCCAAGCAACTGCGCGAAATGTCGGTCGAGGAGCTTCAGCTCCGCATCGCCGAGCTGCAGAAGGAAATGTTCGACAATCGCCTTAAGGCGACGACGAAGGAACTCACGAACCCGCTCGTCATCCGTCATGCCCGCCGCGACTACGCGCGGATCCTGACGGTCCTGAACGAGAAGCTCCGCGCTGCCGCCGCCAAGTAACAACGGCCAGCAAACCGACCAAACCACCGACTTACCGAGGAGTCAGGCCCCATGGCCGATAACAAGACTGAGAACAGCGAAGCGACCGTCAAGCCTCGCCCCAAGACCCGCATCGGCAAGGTCGTCAGCTCCAAGATGGACAAGTCTTGCGTCGTGACGATCGAGCGCCAGGTCAAGCACCCGCTCTACAAGAAGTACATCCGTCGCAGCAAGAAGCTGTACGTGCACGACGAGACGAACCAGGCTGGCGCCGGGGATACGGTCGAAGTGGCCGAGATGACCCGTCCGCTGAGCAAGCTGAAGCGCTGGCGCCTCGTTCGCATCATCGAGAAGGCCAAGTAATAAGCGGGCCGTGCGCCCAACCCGAGTTTACCCCGAGGTTCTTTCATGATCCAGGAATACACCGTTTTGAATGTGGCGGATAACAGCGGCGCCCGAAAGATCCGCTGCTTCAAGGTCCTCGGCGGTTCCCGTCGCCGTTACGCGTCCGTGGGCGACGTCATCGTCTGCTCCGTCCGCGATGCCGACCCGCACGGCAACGTCAAGAAGGGCACGGTCGTCAAGGCCGTCATCGTCCGCACGCACAAGGAAGTCCGTCGCGAGGATGGCAGCTACATCCGCTTCGACGACAATGCCGCCGTGCTGATCAACAACAACCAGGAGCCCATCGGAACTCGTATCTTCGGACCGGTTGGCCGCGAGCTTCGCGCCCGCAAGTTCATGAAGATCATCTCCCTTGCTCCCGAAGTGATGTAAGGCAAGGACGCGAAACCCAGGAGGCTCATGCAATGAAGATCAAGCTCAAGAAGGACGACCTCGTGGAGGTCATCGCCGGGAACGACCGGGCCAAGAAGTCCAAGGGCCAGGCTCCCCGTCGCGGCCGCATCCTCGCTGTCAACACCGAGAAGAACACTGTCGTCGTGGAAGGGGTGAATCTCCGCAAGTTCCACGAGAAGGTGCGCCAGACCAAGGATGGCGCCACGGGAGGTCTCGTCGAGCGCGAGGCACCCATTCACATCAGCAAGGTCATGCTGGTGGACCCCTCGACGGACAAGCCCGCGCGCGTCGGTACCAAGGTCGTTGACGGCAAGCGTGTCCGCGTTACCAAAGGAAGGAATGCCTCGGGAAACGTCGTTGCCTAAGGGCTGATGGACGAAACCTCGAGAGCTTAATGGAGTCATAAAGCATGGCAACAACAGTCGCACAGAACGGTCAGGGCTCCGGCGATGCCTACGCGCTTCCCCGCCTCCTGGTCAAGTATCGCTCCGAGGTGATCTCGGGGCTGACCGAACAGTTCGGTTACAAGAACACGATGCAGGTCCCGCGCCTCGAGAAGATCACCATCAACATGGGTGTCGGCGAGGCCTCCAAGGACATCAAGGAACTGGACGCCGCGGCAAAGGAACTGGCCATCATCGCCGGCCAGAAGCCCCGTCTCACCCGCGCGAAGGTCTCCGTCTCGACCTTCAAGATTCGCGAAGGAATGCCGGTCGGCTGCTTTGTCACGCTGCGCAACGCCCGCATGTGGGAGTTCATGGATCGTCTGGTCCACGTTGCCCTCCCCCGTGTGCGCGACTTCCGCGGTATCTCGGGCCGCAGCTTCGACGGTCGCGGCAACTACTCGATGGGTCTGAAGGAACACATGATCTTCGTCGAGTTGGACTATAACCAGGTCGTCAAGACCCGCGGCATGAATATCACCTTCGTGACTTCCGCGAAAACCGACGCTGAGGCCAAGGATCTCCTGAAGCGCCTCGGTATGCCTTTCCGCAACTAATCTCGAAGGACTGAAACGCGCATGAGCTTTTCCGATCCCATTGCAGACATGCTGACCCGCATCCGGAACGCCAACACGTCCGGTCTGGATCATGTCGATGTTCCCAACTCGAAGGCCAAGGTTGCCATCGCTCGTATCCTCAAGGACGAGGGCTTCATCAAGTACTACAAGGTGATGCGCAACACGAAGCAGGGCACCATCCGGGTCTTCCTGAAGTACGGCCCCAACAAGGAGCGCACGCTGAGCGGCCTTGATCGCGTCAGCAAGCCCTCCCTGCGCCGCTACATGAAGTCGGCCGAGATCCCGCACGTCCGCGGCGGTCTGGGTATCACGATTCTTTCCACCTCCCAGGGTATCCTCACTGGGCGCGAATGCCGCCAGCGTAATGTTGGCGGAGAAATCCTCTGCACGGTCTGGTAACACAGTCGGCAGTTAGTACCCACTTCAGACTGCACCCCCGATAGAGGGGCGTGTACTACATGGAGGTAGCGGCTGTGAGCCGGATTGGAAAACTCCCGATTCCCGTTCCCGCTGGCGTCACTGTGACGATCACCGGTACCGAGGTTTCAGTGAAGGGCCCCAAGGGGACCCTCAGCGTGCCCCACGCGGGCCGCGTTGAAGTGAAGCAGGAAGGGTCGAACCTGATGGTTCGCCGCTTCGACGACTCGCGCAGCAGCCGTGCTTACCACGGTCTGTACCAGCGCCTGATCGGCAACTGCGTGAAGGGCGTCACGACGGGCTTCAAGAAGGAACTGGAAATCCAGGGCGTCGGTTACCGTGCCGCGCTGGCTGGCAAGGACCTGAACCTGAGCCTCGGGTATTCTCACCCGATGATCTACAAGGCTCCTGCCGGGATCACCTTCGAAGTTCCGAAGCCCACGACGATCATCATCTCCGGCGCCGACAAGCAGTCCGTCGGCCAGGTGGCCGCCGAGATTCGTGCGGTCCGCCCCGTGGAGCCCTATCAGGGCAAGGGCGTTCGCTACGTTGGCGAGCATGTGATCCGCAAGGCCGGCAAGTCGGCCAAGAAGTAACTCAGACTGACATCAGGACTTGGGGCTGCTACTAAGCGCAGACCCCTGAAGGGTCCGAAGGGATAAAGACCATGCAGCTTTCAAAGCAAGAACGTCTCAAGCGCCGCCACCTGCGCGTCCGCAAGAAGGTCGCCGGCACCACCGAGCGCCCCCGCGTGATGGTGCGCAAGACCCTCAAGCACCTCTATCTGGTCGTCGTTGACGATACGCCCGAAGGCGGCTCGAAGACGATCGCGACCTACACGACCGCCACGAAGGCCAACGCGGGAAAGCACTTTGCGAACGCCGCAGGTGCCATTGCCCTTGGCAAGCTGGCCGCCGCCGACTTGAAGTCTCGCGGCATCGAGGCTGTCACCTATGACCGTGGCGGCTACCGTTACCACGGAATCGTCAAGACGCTGGCGGACTCGATCCGCGAAGCGGGCGTGACCATCTGATCGACCGGCAGGAAAGGATAAGATCCCTTGAGCAACGAGATTGAGATCAACGAGAGCGAGTTCCAGGAGGAGTCTTCCAACTCCCCCGACCTGAACCCGCTCAGCCAGGCGGTTGCCGCCTTCCGTAGCCCGGTGGACCCCTCCACGCTCGACCTGAAGGAAGAAATGGTTTCGCTTAACCGCGTTGCCAAGGTCGTGAAGGGTGGTCGTCGCTTCAGCTTCGCAGCCCTGATTGTTGTCGGCGACGGCAACGGCCATGTGGGCGTCGGCTTTGGCAAGGCCAAGGAAGTTCCCGATGCAATCGCCAAGGCGGTTGCTTCGGCCAAGAAGACCCTCATCCGCGTGCCGCTGGTCGGTCGCTCCATTCCTTTCGAGGTCATGGGCGAATTCGGTGCCGGTCGCGTGCTCCTCAAGCCCGCCTCTGAAGGTACCGGTCTCATCGCCGGTCCCGCTGCCCGTGCGGTCCTTACCCTCGCTGGCGTGCAGGACGTTCTGACGAAGGTGCGCGGTTCCAAGAACCAGCTCAACGTCGTCCAGGCGACCTTCAATGGTCTCGCCCGTCTTGAACTGGCGGAGGCTGTTGCCATCCGTCGCGGCAAGACCATCGACGAGATGATGGGACGCAAGGCTGCGGACCGTTACCGCAAAGAGCGCGAAGTGGCTCTCTCCGGCGTTCACGCCGTGAAGTTCCACGAGCAGGATCGCCAGGACAAGTCGCGCCTGGGCACTTACTCGGCCGGTGGCCGTGACAACGACGAGAAGTCCGGCTCCTAATGGGCTCTGGCCCTCCTGCTGGTCCTTTCTTCAATCCAAGGAATGACTGATCATGAGCAAGAAAGTGCGCATTACCCAAGTCAAGAGCCAGATCTGCACGAAGGCGCCTCACCGCCTGACGATGCAGGCGCTCGGCCTGCGCCGCATGAACCAATCGGTGGAAAAGGAACTCACCCCGGCCGTCAAGGGGATGATTGATTCCGTGTCCTACCTGCTGAAAGTCGAGGAGTTGAACTAATGAAGATCCACGAGTTGCCCGGCGATCCCGGACGTCAACAGAAGCCCAAGCGCGTGGGTCGCGGCGAAGGCAGCGGCCACGGCAAGACCTCCGGCTACGGACACAAGGGCTCTCAGGCCCGTTCCGGCCGCGGCAAGGGCTATAACAGCATCTTCGAAGGTGGCCAGATGCCCCTTACCCGTCGCCTGCCCAAGGGCGGCTTCAAGAACCCCTTCCGCGTGGAGTTCGCTGTCATCAACGTCTCCACTCTTGAGGAGCGCTTCGAGAACGGCGCCGTCGTTGATCGCGACGCGCTGGTCAAGGCAGGCGTTCTGAAGGGGCCGAACCCGGTCAAACTCCTCGGCAACGGGGAACTGACCAAGAAGCTGACAGTCAAGCTGGATAAGGCCAGCGAATCGGCAAAGAAGAAGATTGCCGACGCCGGCGGGTCTTTCGAGAACATCGAAGAGTAACCGGAAAGAGGCGACCCGAACGGGCCGCCTCTTCCCGCGTTTGAAGACCAGTTGCACCAGCACCTCCACCGAGAAGATCCCGGAATGCTCCAGACTATCCGTAACGCCTTTGCTATCAAGGACCTTCGGGACCGCATCCTGTTCACCATCCTCATGATGGCTGTCTTCAGGATTGGTTCCTACATTCCTTGTCCCTTCATCAACGTGGGCACCCTGCAGGAGTCCTTCGGGAACCTGATGGGCAATCTCATGGGCGTCGCCAACATGTTCACCGGCGGCGCATTCTCGAAGATGACGGTGATGTCGCTCGGCATCATGCCCTACATCACCGCGTCCATCATCCTTCAGCTGCTGATGATCGTCGTGCCGCAGCTGGAGAAGATGTCGAAGGAAGGGGAATCCGGGCGTAAGAAGATCACCCAGTACACGCGTTACGGCACGGTGGCGCTCGCCTTGGCCCAGGGCTTTGGCATGGCGATGTTCATCCGCTCCCAGCCGGAGTGGATCACCCCGTTCATGCGCGATCGTCAGATCCTCTTCGTCCTCCTGATGATGCTGACGATCACGACCGGTACGACGTTCCTGATGTGGATCGGTGAGAAGATCACCGAGCGCGGCATCGGAAACGGCGTGTCGCTGGTGATCACCGTGGGTATTGCAACGCACTACCTGCCCCACATCATGACGACGCTGGACTACGTGAAGAACGACGACTTCCCGCCGATCTTCCTTCTGATTGTCGCTGCTCTCTGCATCGCCGCCACGATCCTGATCGTGCTGGTGCAGGAAGGGAATCGCAAGATCCCGATCCAGCACGCCAAGCAGGCTTCCGGCCGCAAGATGCAGGCTGCCCAGACCAACTACCTGCCGCTGAAGATCAACACCGCGGGCGTCATGCCGGTCATCTTCTCCTCGGCAATCCTGACGCTCCCGGCCACCATCTTCGGCTGGATTGGCGCGGCTCCGGGCGAGGGACTCGGGTTCATCGGCGAACTCTTCGCTCTCCAGTCCCGCTACAACCTCTACAACATGCTCAACCTTGAGGCGGGGTCAATCTTCCTGCTGCTCAAGGCCGTCAACCTGCACACCATCGCCTTCATCATCCTGACGGCGGGCTTCTGCTTCTTCTACACGGCAATTGTCTTCAACCCGCAGGATGTGGCCGACAACCTGCGCCGCGTCGGTGCCTTCGTCCCTGGCTACCGCCCCGGCCCGCAGACGGCCAACTATATCGACAAGGTGATGACCCGCATTACGCTGGTCGGCGCGGTGTTCCTTTGCGTGATCGCCATTTTCCCGCAGATCCTGATGGTTTCCTTCGATCTGCCCTTTGAGTTGGCGGATTTCGCCGGCGGCACGGGCCTTATCATCGTGGTCGCGGTGGTGCTCGACACGATGAAGCAGATCGAATCGCGCGTCCTCATGCGTCACTACGACGGCTTCAAGAGCCGCCGCCAGCAATCTGGCTCACCGGGCTCGCGCCGCTGGTCGGCGCCCGGCTCGAACAAGTAAGCAAGGCTGCTGATCTGGCAATTCCATGACGTTTCTCGACCGGGAATCCCCGCCAAGGGCTTCCCGGTCGATCCCTTGGGGGAGAACCCGCACTCGTGAACCTCGTTTTGTTTGGACCGCCCGGCTCTGGTAAAGGCACCCAGTCCCAGCGCCTCGTTGAATCCTACTCGCTTTCCCACATCTCGACCGGTGATGCGCTCCGCGAGGCCATTCGCAAGCGGACCCCGCTTGGCCTCCAGGCTCAGGCCATCATCGCCCGCGGCGAATTGGTCAGCGATGCATTGGTCACTTCGCTGCTGCGAGAGAAGATCGCCCCCCTCCGCGAGAACACGGACTCCTTTCTTTTCGATGGCTATCCCAGGACGGTGCCTCAAGCGGCCACGCTGGCGGAGATTTGCGACGAGTTCCGCCTCCAGCCTCCCGCCACCCTGAACCTTCATGTGCCGGACGAGTTGCTGATTCGCCGCCTCACCGGGCGTCGAATCTGTCCTTCGTGCGGCGAGGTCTTCAACATCTACTTCAAGCCCAGCACGCTCGCGGGCGTTTGCGACGTTTGCGCAGGCCCGCTGGTCAAGCGCGTGGACGACGACCCCGAGACGACTCGTGAGCGGCTCCGCATCTACCACGACCAGAGCAGCCCCGTTCTTGACTACTACGCCGAGCGAGGTGTTCTCTACACCATCGACGCCAACGGCACCACCGACGAGGTCTTCGAGAAGATCCGGTCGGTGATCGAGGAGCATTACTGAGAATGGCGGGAAGCCACGGCATCTACCTGAAGTCCGCCGCCGAACTGGCGATCATGCGGAAAGGTGGCCTCATGCTGGAGCAGGTGCTCCAGGAGGTCGCCGCAGCTGCCGTTGAGGGAACCACCACCGCGGAACTGGACAGGATCGCTTTCAGTCGGATCAAGGCCATGAAGGCCAAGCCCGCCTTTAAGGGGCTCTACGGCTTCCCGGCGACGCTCTGCACCTCCTTCAACGAGGAGGTCGTGCATGGCATCCCCGGCAAGAGGAAGCTCCAGGTCGGCGATATCCTCTCGATTGATTGCGGCCTGATCTACAACGGCTTCTATGCGGATAGTGCCATCACTGTCGCAGTCGGCGAGATCAGCGCCGAGGCACGCCGCCTGATGGACGTCACCTTTGAGTCCCTGTGGAAGGGCATCCACGCAGCGCAGCCGGGCGGTCGCGTCAGCGACATCGGGGCGGCCATCGAGGAGCATGTCCGCGCGGCGGGCTTCCACCCGACGGACAACTACACGGGACACGGTGTGGGCCGACAGTTGCACGAGGAACCCAAAGTCTTCAACTCGGCCCTGCCGCGTGGTCCGCGCCTTGTTCCCGGCATGACGCTGGCCGTGGAGCCGATGATCAACATCGGGACGAGCGCCGCCGTGGAACTGTCCGATGGCTGGACCGTGGTGACGAAGGATCGCAGCCTCTCCGCGCACTTCGAACACACCATCGCCATCACGCAGACAGGCGTGGAAGTGCTCACCTGCTCGAACCCGCGTTGACATCCGGGTCCATTTGTGGCCCACTTAATCGTCATGCAAGGTGATGCCACAGTGATTTCAGCAACCACCACAACGCAGGGAGCACGCCGTCAGTTTGATGCGCGTCGTCGCGTTGTGGCGTGGCTTTGCCTCACTGTCGCGTTCATGCTCGCGATTGTCTCTTCTGCCCGCGCACTGCCGACGCCGTGCGAGATGCCGACCGCAGAACCGGCGCCCCATATGTCGTGCTGCGGCGGAAAGAGCGAAGCACCGAAGGACAGCACCAGCGGCGCTGCATGCCCGGCGCTATGCCCCGCGTGTGAACCGACCGGCCAGCCGGTGCCTCCTCCTGTCACTTCGACCATTGTCGTCCCCGAGGCCCTCGCGGTCGTCGACCTGTCGCAGGGGGCCACGTTCGATTATCTCGCCGCCCTGCTGGAGAATGGATTCTCCGTCACGCAAGTCGCTGCCTCCCCGCCCGCGCATTCCTCCACCCCGATCCATATCGTCCATCGTGCCCTTCTGTGCTGAGATGACCGCCTCTTCGCCGTGAAGAGTCGTATCAACTCGCCAAACAGAAGGAAGAAAGCGATGACCAGTTGTGAAGTCCTCCCGCGGGAGGCGGTCGGCCCATGACAAGCCGATCATTGATGACGTTGAATGGAGATGGCGAGGAACAGCCCCGCGTGCCTGCTCCTCGGTTCCGGTGGCTGACCAAGGTGTTCCTGCCACTGATGCTGATTGGGGCGTTGTTTGCCTTCTTTGCCGGGTCGCTCTGGAGCGCCGTCGCCCCGGTCGAGCAGGTTGCCGCCGTGCCCGTTGTGGAGCGCCCCGCCACACAGACTAAGGCAGGCCCGCACGCCCACCACGGCGGATCCAGCGAGAAGTCTGCGGTCGTGCAGGCCGCGGGATGGATCGAGCCCGATCCGTACCCGGTGGCTGCTGCGGCCTTGACCGACGGAACGGTCAGCGAGGTCTTGTTTCTCGAAGGAACGGCGGTTCGCCGCGGCGATGTGCTGGCGCGGCTGGTACCGGAAGACGCGCAGTTGGCCTTGGCGCGCGCGGAAGCGGAACTTTCCGCCGCCGAGGAGACCTGGCAAAGCAACATCACCGCGCCGAGGAACCTGGGCGTGGCGGAAGCGGCGTGTCGCGAGACCTCGGCTTCGCTGGAGATGGCTATCGCCGAACGCGAAGGCGCCGAGGCTCTGCTCGCAGAGGCCCGGCGCGAGCTGGTGCGCATGACCGCGTTACGTGCTTCCGGTTCTGTTTCGGAGAGCGACCTGACCTCGGCGCAAAGTCGCGAACAGATGCAGGCCGCCCAGGTAAAGGCCAGCGCCGCGCGTATAGACATGCTGCGCGCCGAACTGGAGCGGAGGCGCGTTGAGCTGGAGGCGGCACGGCGGGATGCAGAGCTTCGCACTGCCGATCGGCTCGCGCTAGAACTGGCCCGCGTTGCCGCCGACGAGGCACGGCTTCGTGTTGCGCGCTTGGAAGTACGTTCACCCATCGACGGCGTCGTGATGAGCCGTCTCGTCGAACCCGGGTCCCGACTCATGATCGGTGGCGACAATCCCGCGGGGGCGCAGGTGGCTCAGCTATACGATCCAGCGCGACTTCAGGTGCGCGTGGATGTTCCCCTTGCCGATGCGGCGAAGGTGGGTGTCGGCCAGCAGGTTGAGGTGGTTGTCGAGGTGCTCCCCAGCCGCGTCTTTCGCGGTCGCGTGACGCGCGTAATGAATCTTGCGGACATCCAGAAGAACACTCTGCAGGTCAAAGTCGCGCTTGATGAACCCGCATCGGAGCTCAGGCCCGAGATGCTGGCCCGCGTTCGCTTCAATGCAGACTCCCGCGAGTCTGCTTCAGCCGCGGGCGCTACGGCGGTATTCGCCCCGGTTGCTGCGGTGCGCGATGGGACGGCGTGGGTTGTCTCAGAGTTCGATGGTCGCACCGGCCTTGCGCAGCGGCGCAGCGTGGATGTCGTTGGCAGCGGCCAGGACGGCTGGATCGAGACACAGGACGGCCTCCTGCCCGGTGATCTGGTGATCGTCTCCGATACCGTGAACCTTTCGCCTGGCCGTCGCGTTGTGCTCGCGGCGGGAAAGGAGTAGCATCATGTCGTTCATCGAATGCCGCGGACTGACACGTCTATACAAGCGCGGAGAGAATGAAATTCGCCCATTGGATGGGCTTGATCTGGATATAGACGAGGGCGAGTTCCTCGCCCTGATGGGTCCGTCGGGGAGCGGGAAAACGACGCTCCTGAATCTGATCGCAGGTATAGACAAGGCCACAGCAGGAACGCTTCGGATCGGCGGCACAGATATCACGACGCTCTCACGCTCGCAGTTGACAGAGTGGCGGAGCCGCAATGTTGGCTATATCTTCCAGCTATACAACCTGATCCCCCTGCTGACTGCCTACGAGAACGTGGAGCTACCGACGCTGCTGCTTCCCATTTCACGCACTGAGCGCCATCGTCTTGTCTCGGCAGCGTTGGAGTTGGTGGGCATCGCGAATCGCCACGACCACTATCCCCGGCAACTTTCCGGTGGTCAGGAGCAGCGTGTCGCCATCGCGCGGGCAATCGTCACCGAGCCACGCATCCTCGTGGCGGACGAGCCAACGGGCGATCTGGACAAGTCCTCCGCGCATGAGATTCTTTCCCTCATGCAACGACTGACGCGGGAACTCGGCAGCACGCTCATCATGGTGACGCACGATCCCCACGCGACGGAGTATGCAGGGCGCACGCTTCATCTGGAGAAGGGGCGATTGGTGTCGCAGGCCGCTGGAATGGGGGCCGCATCATGATGCCGATCCGCATGATGCCACTTGTGGCGAAGTACATCGTCCGCCATCGGGCGCGCAGCCTGCTGACGATCACTGGCGTTGGCGTTGCGATGTTTCTGTTCTGCGCGGTGTCCGCGATGCGCAATGGCGTGGACGATGTCACGCGCCGGACCGCCGACGAAACTCGCCTGATCGTCTATCGCAAGAACCGCTTTTGTCCCTTCACGTCGAAGCTGCCGGAGGACTACTCCCGTCGCATCGCGGCTCTGCCCGGTGTCGCCTCTGTGACTCCCATGAGCATCGTCGTCAACAACTGCCGTGCCTCGCTCGACGTGGTGACCTTTCGCGGAATCCCGAGGGAAACCCTCGAAGCCGATCCCTTTCCCTTGCTGAGTGGTTCCATGGGCGAATGGACCCGTCGCAGCGATGCCGCCCTGATCGGAGAACGGCTCGCAACACGACGGGGCCTCTCCGTCGGCGACCGTCTGGATGCGGCGGGTATCGTCGTCACCGTCGCAGGGGTCTTGAAATCGGATGACCCACAGGACGAGAACGTCGCCTACGTTCACCTCGATTTTCTCCAGCGCGCCGCCGGTAACACCCAGGGCATCGTCACGCAATTCAATGTGCAGGCCGCGGATTCGAGCCTGCTCGACTCGGTGGCGGCTTCAATCGACGAGACCTTTGCCCACGCTCAGGATCCCACCTGGACGACCTCGGAGAAGGCATATTCCAGGAAGCCGAACTCGTTATAGGCGCGCCACATCAGGCCCTGCATGATGCCCG
>WGMQ01000070.1 GCA_016125005.1 bacterium
CCCTCCCAGTACGGCATACTCGATCTGCAGGATTTCGCGCGCGCACTGACGGAACTTCCCGAAGACCAGCGCGAGGCGTTGCTCCTCGTCGGCGCATCGGGCTTCTCCTATGAGGAAGCGGCCGAGATTTGCGGATGCAAGGTCGGGACGGTCAAGAGTCGCGTCAGCCGGGCGCGATCCAGGCTGCAGGAAATCTTGAAGATGGAAGGCACGACCGAATACGGGCCGGATGCCGTTTCGGCGCCCGAAATCATGCGCTCCTTCGCCAGCTGAGCTTTCCCGGGTCGCCCGGCTTCTTTGCCGGGCGCAATTCCTCGACACGGCCCGATCGGCGCAATGGTCCAATTCAACCGAGTACCCGCGCGGAATGGAAATGCCATCCAAACGAACCAAGTGCAGCGAATGCCCCATTCGCAAACTGGAGCGCTTCCGCGAATTTACCGAAGCCGAGCTGAAATTCGTGTCGGATTTCAAGACCGGCGAGCTTGACGTCGATGCCGGCGCCACGATCCTGGACGAAGGCGCGCACAGCGCGCATCTGTTTACGCTGTTGAGCGGCTGGGCGTTTCGCTACAAGACGTTGGAGGACGGCAGGCGGCAGATACTCAATTTCGTGCTGCCGGGAGATCTGGTTGGCCTGCAGGGCTCGCTGATCGGCGAGATGCAGCATTCGGTCGAGGCGCTTTCCCCCACCAAGCTCTGCGTCTTCCAGCGCAACCGCTTGCCGGAAGTCTTCAGGAACCACCCGACAATCGCCTTCGACATTACGTGGATCGCTTCGCGCGAGGAGCGGATTCTCGACGAAAACCTGCTGAGCGTCGGCCGCAGATCGGCGCTTGAGCGCGCCGCCTATCTGCTCGCCTTCATCTATCAGCGGGCCGAATACACAGGCATGACCAGAGCATCGCGGCTTTCCATCCCGATCACCCAGCAACACGTCGCCGATACGCTCGGTCTTTCCACCGTGCACACCAACAAGACGCTGAAGAAACTCTCGGCGCGCAAGCTCATCAAATGGCATGACCGTTCTTGCGAAGTGCTGGACGTGGACGGGCTGCTGCAGGTGGCGGGCTGGGAAGGTCTGTCCGAGCAGCAACGACCATTCATCTGACATTTCATCCGGGGGTCTGCCGATGCGTATCAATGCCGTATTGAATGCCGATGGCGGCACCCTGCGGACGACCGATCTGGACGCCTATTGCGCCGAGATCGTCGCGGCATTCGCTGACGCCGGCCATGACTTGCGCTGTCATTGCACGCCCGGCCGGGATCTGTCTTCCGCGCTTTCAGCCAGCTTCGCCGATGGGGACGCCGGTGCGGTGATCGCCGCCGGCGGCGACGGCACCATTTCGGCCGCCGCCGCGATTGCCTGGCGCACCGGAAAGCCGCTCGGCGTCATTCCGGCCGGGACAATGAATCTCTTCGCCCGATCGCTGGGAATTCCTCTGGAAATCAGGGAAGCCGCACGCGCCCTGGCGCGGCACAAGGTCGACAACAGCGACATCGCCACCGCCAATGGCAGGCCGTTCCTGCACCAGTTTTCGGTCGGATTTCATCCGCACATGGTGCGCCTTCGCGAGGCGCGGAACTACAAGTCCCGGCTTGGAAAGATTGCCGCCTCCTTGCTGGCCGCGCTTGAGACGGTGCGGCGCCCGCCGCAATTCCACGTCGAAATTGCGATCGACGGCGAGAAGATGAGGGTGAAACTCGCCTCCCTCGCAATTTCCAACAATCCCTATGGCGAGGGGCATCTGCCTTACGCCGACGACCTGACGACAGGCGAATTGGGGATCTATTCCGCACGGCCGGCATCCGCCTCGGCGAATGCGGGAATGCTGGCCGACCTTGTGATCGGAGCCTGGCGCGCCAATCCGGACATTTCCGAGAAACTCGGAAAGCATGTGATGCTCTCCTTTCGCCGGCTGCCGCGCAGGGCCCAGGCCACGATCGACGGAGAACTGGTCGATCTGCCGGCAAGCGTGGAGATCAGGATGCACCCTGGCGAGCTGAGAGTGTTGCGGCCGCTGCAAGGGTGAGCGATCCGAAACGGCGATTGCCGGTATTGGGGAGCGGTTGACCGCAAGTGACCCCGGATGCGGGGCGCGAACGCTGTTCGCAAGAACGCCGCCCAGAACGCAAATGCCGGCCCCGGAATTGACCGGCGCCGGCTTCTTGTTTGCGAAACTGCATCGCCCGAAGGAGATGTCAATCGCTCCTGGGGCTTCAGGCGATGTGCGCGCGGAGCATCCACAGCGCCTTTTCATGAAAGGTCAGCCGCGCGGTCAACATGTCCTCGGTGACCAGATCGTCATTGTCGCCCGCCTTGCCGGCCGCCTCGCGCATGGTGCGCACGGCAGCTTCGTGATCCTTGATCAGATCTTCCACCATCGCGGCCGCGCTCTTCTTCTCCACCGAATTGGCGGATGGCGCGAATTGGGCCGCCTCGGCGAGACTCTCGGGGGCGAGATGACCCAGCGCCCGAACCCGCTCGGCGATCACGTCGGCGGCGGCGAACAATTCGCCGTAATGTTCCTCGGTAAGCTCATGCAACGGCTTGAACAGCGGCCCGACCACGTTCCAGTGGTAGATGTGGCTCTTGATCGTCAACCGGTAGGTTGCGGCAAGTATCTCGCTGAGGGATTGCGACATGTCATCGCGATAGGCGGCCGACAGACCGGTATTCATCTTCTGGGAGTGGGCTTGGGTTTTGAGCACTGTGGCGACTTTTGCCATGATGATCTCCTATCAGGTGGATTGGACAAGGATTGGGCGGCTCGCCATCACGGGTCCTGCCGGTGCCGGCCGCCGGAAACCGCCCCAGCGACAACCCCCGCGCCGAGCGCCAGAACGAGGAACAGCAGGGGTCTGGAGCGAATGACACCGGTTGACGCGACAGCGGCCGCTGCAGAAGCCATGAGCGTGGTGCGGGCCCGCCGCTCGCGCTCCGCGGCCCGGTTTCGCCAGTCGACGATTTTCACGATCGCGACGACGAGGACCGCAAGTGCGAGAAACATCAGGGCGCCGGCAAGCAGACTGGCGGGCAGGCCATGGGTCTCGGCGGCCAGGGCCACCGCCGCCGCCACGAGCAACGCCCAGGCCGTCACGCCGAAGAACGCTATCGCGAAACCGGCAAGCGCGTTGCGCTTCGCCTTCCGGACCCAGCCGCCTGCCTCGCCGGCAATCAGGCCGGCGACCAGGTTGAGGGGCAGTCTTCCCAGCACGGCCGCCCCCTAGCGCCGGGCGATCAGCGCAATCAGGAAGCCGATGCCGACGGCAACGCCCAGAGCAGCCACCGGCCTTTCGCGCACCTTGGAACGCAATTGCTTCTCGATACCGCCAAGCTGCGAGCGCAATTCGCGCAAGGTGTTTTCGGACGCCTCGCGCAATTCATTCGCCTTGGCGCCGGCATCGGCCCGCACATCGGCGCTCAGCACCGAACCGGCGGTGGCGACGGAACCTGCCAGTTTCTCGATGTCGTCGCGAATGCGGCCGGCATGAGTCTCGAAATCGGCAAGCGTCGCACCCGTGGCGTTGGGGGACGGAATGTTCTTGCCTGTTGCAGTAGCTGTTGTGGCCATTTTTATTCTCCTTTGGTTTCTGTCTGTGCAAAACGCGTCGGACACCTGTCGGTTCCAAGGACAAGGCCGGCCAAATCGGCCGGCCTTTCCTGGAAGCGGGTCATCCGGGGTTACGAATTCGGAACCGTCAGCGCGCCATTCATGCGGTCTTTTTCATAGCCTTCCCTGGTGTAGGCCGCCTGCTGCTCCAGCTGTTCCTTGGTGAACGGCGTGAAGACCAGGAGGCTTCCATCGGCATCCTGCTTGAAGTCGATGTCCTTCGAACCGATCGCGATGGGCTTTTCGCCGATGCCGAGGAAGCCGCCGACATCGACGACGAACGCCTCGACCGAGCCGGAATCGGACACGATCACTTCGGAAACTTCACCGAGGTCTTCCTGCTGGCCGCCATATACGCGCGCACCGATCAGTTCTTCCGTGGAGATCGCAGCCATGTCGACCGGTATCATCTCCTGATTGGAAACATTGCCGGGAGCGGCTTCGGAAGCGTTCCGCGCCATCTTGTCGGCGGTTGCGGGGGTGTCGGCGGCTACGTTGGCCATCGGCTTCGGAGCCAGGACGGTGCGTTCAAACGCGGGAGCAGCTTCGAGTTGCTCCTTCGAGGCGTCGACAACGATCCAGCGCTCGCCGTCGCGATCCACCCAGTTCACCTTGCCGAATTCGACCGCGACGTCCTTCTCGCCGATGCCGAGAAAGCCGCCGACGCCGATGATCACGGCTTCCGCCATGCCATTCGGCGCAATGACGATGTCGTTGATTTCGCCGACTGTTTCGGCGTCGTCAGTCGCATTGTTGTAGACAGACTTGCCGATCAGCGTATTGGCCAGAATCTGCCCCGCTGCTGCCTGAAAATAGCCGTCCTGGGATACCGGCCTTTCATACTTGCCGTCCTGGGTGAAGACCGTTGTCGGCTTCGCCATGTTGGAGGCGTCGCCGTCGGCGGCGAATGCGCCGGTCTGCATGACGGCGACGATGGCTGTTGTAGTCAAAAGCATGCGAAACATGATATTCTCTCCTTGTATGTCTCAGGATGTGCCGGCGGCCCGGTTCGAGGTTTCCAGACTGGAGGGCCGGGCCGCTGCACGATTGACCACTGTTAAACGCCGGCCCGTTTGAATCGTTCCGGGGTCGCGACAAAAGTCATGCCGCCCGGCCGGCAAGCCTGATCGCCTTCAATGCGAAAATCTCGACGACAACGTGCGAACGGCTTGCGATCCCGTCGGGCCATGGGCGCGTCGCTTGCCGCGCATATCGTCAAATCGCGTCAAATGCCGCAGAGGAATTTCCTTGATTGGCGATATTCTGTTAAATTCTGTTCTGTTATGGTTCCGATGTTGTTCGTGCTCACCGGACGGATGGCAGTTCTCGAGGCGAACATGACAATTGGCATCCGTAACTTCCTGCTTCTGGCGCTTCTGTTTGCAACGTTGGCTCCATCGGCAATTTACGGATACTGGTCCTACAATCAGAGCGTCCGGCGCGAATTCCGCGAGGTCAATGATCGTCACTTGCTGATCGCCCGCAATCTGGGCGGAGCGCTGGAGCGGTACTATGACGATCTGGTCGCCGCGTTCGATTCCATATCGGCGAGCATGCTCGACCGGCGCGACGTCCCCAAGCTCGACCAACTCATGCGGCGGCTGAACATCGTCTGCATTCTGGTCGTCGACAAGAAAGACAGTACGATTATCGCGAGGGCAGAGACTGACGTGACGTTAGGTCACGACAAATTGCCCGAAGCGGTCATGAGCGCGGCGATGGCCATCGCCACGCTCAACCGCACCGTCGTGTCGACCGTGATGGCGGGACCGAACGGACAGAACGAGATCCTGGCGGTTCATGATTATGGCGATGCAGTGGCGGTCGCACGCATCGGCACGGGCTATTTCGTCAAGGTCGGCAAAGCGGTGGCGTTCGGGAAGAATGGTCATGCCGCCATCGTCGATCGCGACGGCAATGTGATGGCGCATCCCCTGCCGTCCTGGGTGGCGGAGCGCAGGAACATCGCCGGAGTGTCTGCAGTCAGGCGCATGATGGCCGGCGAGACGGGCATCGAACAATTCTATTCGCCTGCCATGAAAGGCGACATGATCGCCGGACTGACATCGGTCGGCGGCCCCGGTTGGGGTGTGATGGTTCCCCAACCGGTGTCCGAGCTTTACGACAGGGCATTTGAAAACAACATTTCCATTCTGGCGGTTCTGGCAGCAGGCGTTTCCCTGACGATCGCCATTGTGTTCATCCTGACGCGCGCTTTCGTCAGGCCGCTCGAGATGATGTCCCAACGCCTTGCACAGAACGCGGCGAACGGACAATTGAGCGCAATCTCGCCAGGCGCATCGCGCTTCCGGATCAAGGAATTCGCGGACTATCTGGCGAGCTACAACCACATGGTGAACGAGGTAAACAACACCCACCTGGAAGTGGCGCGGCTCGCCTATTTCGATCGCCTGACCGGGCTGCCGAACCGGGAGCGTTTCACCCGGATGGCCGCCAGGACGATCTCCGAGGACCTCACTGCCGGAGAAGGGGGCGCGCTGCTCTTTATCGACATCGACAATTTCAAGGAAATCAATGACGTAAACGGGCATGACACGGGCGATGAATTCCTGCTCGACTGCTCGCGGAAACTGAAGCTGGCCGTCGGAATCAATGCCGGCGCAGCCCGCAAGGAAACCCCCGAACCGATCATCGCGCGTATCGGCGGGGACGAATTCGTGATTCTCGTGCCGCATCTGACCGAGGACGGCAAGATCGTCTCGCTGCTTTCCACCCTGAAAGAGTCGCTGTCCCAACCGCCCGAGGCGTTGCCGACCGTCGACCGGTGCAGCGCCAGCATTGGCTGCGCCAGATATCCGGGGGATGCATCCACTCTCGATGACCTGATGAAACTGGCCGACATCGCGATGTTCCAGGCGAAGAAATCGGGCAAGAACAATTTCGAAATCTACACGCCCCAAATCGGAACGCAGACCAAGGCGGAGATTCGCCGGGACGTCGCCCATGCCATCGAGGCGGGCGAACTTTTCCTGGAGTACCAGCCTGAGATCAACGCCGGCGACTGGTCGCTGAACTGCGTCGAGGCCCTGGTTCGGTGGAACCACCCCGAACGTGGACGACTGGCGCCGGACAGATGGCTGCCGGCGATCGCGGAGTCCCCGGTGATACGCAAACTGGGAGAGTGGGTAATTATCCGGGCAATCGAGGACAATCTTGTCTGGCGGTCGCAGGGCCTCCATTACAAGATGGCCGTCAACATCGCCTCGCAACATCTCGTCGGAGCCGGATTCGCCGAATGGTTGGAAGCCACCGTGCGCAAACACGGATTTCCAGCGTCCGATCTGGAAATTGAGGTCACGGAAGACGCATTGCTGTCGGCCGAGGATCGCGCGAGGGCGGTTGTGAGGCGGCTGACCGCAATTGGCTTTTCGGTGGCCGTGGACGATTTCGGGAAAGGCCATTCCAACATAGCCCGGCTTTCGAAACTGCCTGTCAACAAGATCAAGATCGACCGTTCCATCATCGCCGGCGCACAGGACGATCCGAGGATATTGTCGATCCTGCGTTGGATCATTGCCATGTCGCACGAATTGAAGTGCAAGACCGTCGTCGAAGGCGTTGAGACGCTTGCGCAGTGCGAACTTGTCACCGATCTGGGCGCCGATCTCCTCCAGGGGTTCCACTTCTCAAGAAGCCTTTCCCCCCAGGAAATGACAGGATGGGTCGGCCCGAAGAAGCCTGAAGCCCCCGCAGGGGCCGGTGCGCGCGGACAACGCCCCCTCGGCGCAACGCAAGACCTGGCCGCATCCTAGAGTATCCGTGTTGGTCCCCTGTCACCGCTTGACCAACACGGATACTCTGGCACAGCCCGCAAAGCTTCAGCGGCCCTTGCCGCTCCCTGCCGGACCGGTTTGCCAGATCGGGGCCGGCGCCAAGTTCCCGGGCGCGGCGCCCGCCCGGCGCTAGCTCATATCGGCCAGGCCGGGCAAGCCGTCACTTCGCCACCATCAGCGTAACCGACTTGCGCGCTTCATTGCCTTGCTTGGCTGCTGGCGCGCCGCTGTTCTTGTGGCGGGCCTCGACGCTGATCTGGCGGGCCGTGGCGATCGACCGGTTCAATTCCCGCTCCTGGCCCTGGAGCAGGTAATCCTCATCCGAGAACTTGTAGTCGAGGCCGGCAATCCGCTCGCTGACCGTATTGCAGAACGCGGTCACCTTCTCCTCGCCCACCGTAACGAGCCGCAGATCGAACTCATCGGCGGCGGTCGGGACGACAAGCGGCGTCCGGGCCTTCAGCAAGGGCGGGTCGGGGGCGAACTTGTTCGGCAGCAGCATCACCGTCTTGCCGGCATTGTCGACCGAAAGCAGCGTCAGATAGCAGGCCTCGCTGGCCGTGACCGTCAGTACCGCCAGATCGTTCACCTTGTAGGCCGTCTTGTCGCCGGTAACCGACAGATCGAGCGTGCCGGATTCGACCGACGGCGCCTGCACGATGCCCGCCTTGACGGCCGAAGCCTCCGGCGAAGCCGTCTCCTCCAGTTCGAGCGCAGCGTGCGCCGTCACACGAACCAGGATCTCGGCAAATTCCTTGGTGAACTGGTCGCGCGGCACCAGATCCTGATCGAGTCGGCGCAGCAGCGCAAAAGCCTGGGGACCCGCGCTGGGCGCTCCTGCGCTCAATTGATCGGGCGTGAGGCCGAACTCGGCCGCCGCCATCGCCCTCGTCAGATTGCGCTCGAAATGCTGCACCAGCGCGGAGATCGGCTCGACGCCGCCCGGCGCGCGCAGCTTCGGGTCGAGACCGGCGCGGCGCATGGCGCTCTCGAAGCGGTCGCGGTCGATCGCCATCAGCCTGTCCATCTCCGACTGCTCGGGATGCAACTGCTCGATCTGCTCGCGCACGGAGATCGGAAAGGTGTTGTCGGCGAGAACATAAGCGCGGATTTCGTCCTTGGTCCGGCTGATCATGCCTTCGGCGTGGCACCCCATGCAGGAAATGCCGTTCGCGACGGATTTGTCGGGCCGCGAAACATCGCTGACGACCGAGATCGGCCCCTTCTCGATCCGGTGGCCCTCGGCGTCGGCCAGCATATAGGCCTGCATCCCGTTCGGCAGGGAGAAGATGTACTCCCCGCCATCGGGTACGAAACCGCCCTCGCCGCCCGGTCCGAGCGGCGACAGGAACAGGCTCTTTTCCTTCGCATTGGTCGCGAAATCATAGGAGCGCCAATAGGTTCCGGCCTTGGCGGAGTGCCGCTCGATCATGCGGTTGTTCTGGCTGACGCCCGACTTCTGGAACCCGGCCCGCGCCACCTTGCCCGCCGCGATATCAGCTTCGGCATCCACGCCCAGATAGCGCTCCAGGGTCAGGACGTCGTCCGGAATCCCGACCAGCCGGTGATACATCGCCGGCTGCGTCGTCGCGAAGGCGAACACGTCTGCGCGCATGAACGGCATGCTGTCGCCGGTCGACTCCTTGAGAAAACCCATCATCGGCAGGTTGTAGTCGACCACATAGGGCGTCGCGCCCACGGCCAGGCGCCAATCCTTCTCGCTCCATCCAAGCGCATCGAGATCAAAGCGCAGGATCGTGTCGCCGGGACCGAATTTCTCGTAGCGCGCCGGATCGCTCACCCGGCTGAGCGAGTTGAGCAGCTTCACGGCCGCCTGGCGATAGACCTCCAGTTCCTCGTCGGGCACGCCGGCATTGGCGAGATTGGCGAGGGTGAGATAGCGCGTCTTCTTCACGCGGTTGCGTGGCAGGTCCGAGATGTCGGCGGCTATCGCGCCAACGATCTCGGAGTCGGTAATGAACGGACGCTTGGCGCTTGCCTCCGCCAGCGCCACGCCTTCCGCCTTGATCCAGTCGGCGACCGTCTGGATTTCGTCCTTCGTCGGCGTGCTGGCGCTGAAGTCGCCCGAATAATAATCATACGGCATCTCGCCGCTGAGCATCAGTTTCCACAAGGTGGAATTGTCCGGATTGCCCGGGACAATCCTGCCGTCCCGTGCCAGCGCGGGCAGATCAAGGACGTTGCCGAATCCCTTGGCGGCGTTCGTGCGGCCGACCAGCTTGTCTTCCTGATGGCAACGCGAGCAATGCGCGTCGAAGATGCCCTCAACCGAATTTCGCAGGCTCGCAATGTCCTGCGCCTGAGCGTGAAGAGGATTGCACAGGGCCAGCGAGGCGGTCAGTGCGGCAATGAGGTAAGGGCGCATCTGTTGTTTCCGGGTCCAGAAATCGGCTGTACTCGCTCACGATGAAACCACGGGCCGCCGCCAAAACGGAAAATCGACCCTCAAAGACAAGTCCGAGTTTGCCGAAGCCCCCTGCAGCATAACGTATGCGGGCATCGCCGTTTCGTCCAGTATTGTCTGACGCTGCAAAGCACGATCGCCCGGGAAAATCTTCGCACACCGGTCGCCCGCGCCATCACGAGCTGCTGTCGCTGACTCAGTTCGACCCTCCGAACCCGCCGCACAGCGCAATTTCGACGGTGAGCCGCCGGGCTGGCAAGCCGCTTGCTCCCATTCTCGCCTTTGCGCTGGGCGCTTGCCCCTATTCGCCCAGAATGGCGGGAAGTCGCAATCCCTTTTCGCGGGCGCAATCGATGGCGATCTCATAGCCCGCATCGGCATGGCGCATCACGCCGGTCGCCGGATCGTTCCAAAGCACGCGGGCAATGCGCGCGTCGGCCTCGGGCGTTCCGTCGCAACAGATCACCATGCCCGAATGCTGCGAGAACCCCATGCCGACGCCGCCGCCATGATGCAGCGACACCCAGGTTGCGCCGGAGGCGGTGTTGAGCAAGGCGTTCAGCAGGGGCCAGTCGGAGACCGCGTCCGAGCCATCCTTCATCGCCTCGGTCTCGCG
>WGMQ01000089.1 GCA_016125005.1 bacterium
AATAGCCGTCGCTGTCCTGGACTTCGCGGCCGCGCTTGCGCATCTGGCTGTAAAACTCGTTGCGGAGAATGGTGAACACCCATGCGCGAAGATTGGTGCCGATCGTGAAGCTCTGCTGCGCGCCCCAGGCCCTGAGGATGGCGTCCTGGACCAGGTCGTCCGCACGGTCGGGATTGCCGCAAAGCGAAACCGCGAATGCGCGCAGATTGGGTAGAACAGCCAGGAGTTCTCTCTTGAACGGATCGCCGGCCTCACTCATCGCTTGTGCCTTCCTTCGACTGACGTCTTTCGGCCTCGTCGAGTTTCTCCAGCAGCGAGAGAAAGCGGTCGGGAATGCCCTCCTGCTCCACCGCGCTGAACAGAGCATTGAGTTTCTGGCTGATTATCTGGTTGGGATCGCCTTTCTTGCCGGCCGCGGATAGCCTGGCGTCGGAATGTTGATGCGGCATTTTCTTTTCACTCATGTTGGATCTGTTCTCCGTTAAATGCGGTAGTGAAAAAAAAGTTCCCGCGTCGTGCAACGTTTTTCCGCCGGCAACGTTATCATTGCGAACTTTTGAATTCCATCATCACGGAGAACCCACAGGATGACCATCGCAGAGCGGATCGCGCCCCATATTCCGTATCTTCGACGCTTCGCCCGGGCCGTAACGGGATCGCAGACCTCCGGCGACGCTTATGTCGGTGCCGTGCTGGAGGCATTGATCGCCGACGTTTCGATCTTTCCGGAGGCGTCGAGCGATCGCATCGCAACATATAAACTGTTCTCGCAGTTGTTCGGTTCCCTCAATATCGAAACCGATTCTGCTGTGTCGCCTTTTGCCTGGGAGCAGCAGGCCGCCCGAAATCTGCAGAATGTGACGCCCAGGCCCCGCCAGGCGTTCATTCTTTCGGCCGTGGAAGGCTTCGATAACGATGCATTGGGAGAGATTCTCTGCGCCGACGCCGCAGAAGTGGGGCAATTGCTGAGCCAGGCGTCGCAGGAAATTTCGGCGCAGGTGGCGACGGAAATTCTCATCATCGAGGACGAGCCGCTTATCGCCATGGATATCGAGGAAATGGTGCTGTCGCTCGGCCACAGCGTCACGGGAATGGCGCGCACGCATCGCGAAGCAATCAAGCTGTTTGCGGCGAAGCGACCGGGGATGATCCTGGCGGACATTCAGCTTGCGGACGGCAGTTCAGGCATTGATGCGGTCAACGAGATATTGGCGATTGTGGAAGTGCCGGTGATTTTCATCACCGCCTTTCCCGAACGCCTGCTGACCGGCGAGAGGCCCGAGCCGACCTTCCTTGTTACAAAGCCGTTCAACCCCGACATGGTGAAGGCGCTCATCAGTCAGGCGCTGTTCTTCAACCACGCGTCGATGAAGGCGGCATGAGCGGTCGGCGATCCAGGCAAGCGGGGAACCTTTGGCGGGCGCCTGCGTTTTCTTCCCATCGGCAACTGATGGAGAAAAACAATGCTGTATTATGCACTCGTGTTTCTTGTCGTCGCGCTCATAGCGGGCGCGCTGGGCTTTTCCGGTGTGGCGGGCGCATCCGCCGGCATCGCCCAGATACTCTTCTTCGTTTTCCTTGCTTTCCTGGTGATTTCCCTGGTTGCGGGCCTGTTCAGGCGAGCATCTTGACAATCCGCGGAAATGCAAGGAACAGGCGGCTCCCATGCGGAGCCGCCTTTCTTGTTTCCGCATTGTCCTGAAAGCCAGCGAGTGAGATGCCGAAGAAACTGCCAACGCAGACAAGGGAAGCCGTCGCGCCGCTCCTGCTGCTTGCGCTGAAAAGCGCAGGAGTGGGCGTCGTGGTGAAGTCGACTGATGACCAGTATTTGTACGCGTCCATGCTCCCGGATTACTTCCCGCAGCTTGAAGTTTCGGAAATGTCGGACCAGGCGCTCTTTTCCGGCGGCTGGTTCGAGCAGATTCAGGAAGCGCAGCGCAAGGTGTTGACGACGGGCGAGGAGGGGGTCGTCGAATTGTCCCGCGCCAACGCCAATCACTATCAGGTCTGTCATTGCACGGTGCAGGCCTATGAAGCGGTTCCAGGCAGCCCGGCGATCCTCATGACATTCGTCGACCTGACCATGGAGCGAAAGCGCGAGGAGACCTTGAAGGCGCTGCTGCGCGAATTGAGCCATCGCTCCAAGAACCTGCTTGCCATCGTGCAGAGCATCGCGAACCAGACCGCTCGCAACAGCACCGATCTGGAGGAGTTCGTTGGAAGCTTTCGCGGCAGGATCGCAGCCATGTCGTCGGCGCAGGATCTGGTGACCGATTCAAACTGGCGCGGCGCCATGCTCAAGGAACTGGCCGCGCGCCAATTGGCGAGATATGTGGAGGAAAGCGATCCGCGCATTCTGGTCTCGGGCGACGACATGTTGCTGGAGCCCAACGCCGCCACCCATATCGGCCTTGCGCTGCATGAGCTGATCGCCAATGCGCTCGCCCATGGCGCGCTCTCCGTGCCGGGCGGCAGGATTTCGCTGTATTTCCATCGCCCTGTCGACGACGGCAAATTCGAAATATTGTGGGACGAGCAGACGGGTCGCAGCCCCGAAGCTCAATCGGATCCGAGCGGCAGGACGGTTCCCAGTTTCGGCAGCGCCGTGCTGATGCGCGTCGTGCCCGCCGCCCTTGACGGGCAGGCGGAATACCAGATCGGTCCGGGGCGGGTGCAATATCGACTCGTATTCGACGTCTGATCGTTGCGTGCCCATCAAATTTCGCGAATGAGACGAAAAGGCCCGACACTGGCGGTTCAACCAGTGTCGGGCCATCCGGCTCGGGGGAGGCCGGAGACTGCCGTAGTGGGTTATCAAGCGGGTTGGCAGTCGATACGGAAACGCGCCTGCTTAGGATCGGTTCCGCCGGCGCGGGAATATTTGTCAGCGCTGCTCCAGCCAGGCGTCGATCTCGCGTTCGGCTTCGTCCTGCGCCTTGCCATAGCGTTCCTGCAGCTTGCCGGCGAGCTTCTTGCGGTTGCCTTCGATGACGTCCAGATCGTCGCCAGTGAGCTTGCCCCACTGTTCCTGCACGCCACCCTTGAATTGTTCCCAGTTTCCTTCCACTCTGTTCCAGTTCATGACGTTTCCTTTCTATTGCTGGCTGGCTTCATTGCCACCGTGGAGAGAACGCATGCCCGGTCCCCCGGTTCCCGAAGTTTTCGTGGCAAAGCTTATGTCTTTTTTAATTGCGGGGGTTTTGGCGCCTGTTATTCCTCAGGCGTAATCGGATGTTGAAATTGCCAAAGAAGCTCCCAACTCTCGTGTTCGCAGTGGCGGCCATCGTCGGCCTGCTGCTTCCGATCGCCGCATATCGGGCCGGTTCGCAGACCAACCATCTGCGGTTCGAACGCCTTGCCGACGAGGCGGTCGAGCGCATCGCCATGCGCATCAACCAGCACATCTCGCTGTTGACCGCGACGCGTTCGCTGTTCGAAGCGCGGCGCGGAAATGTCAGCCGGGAGGAATTCGCCGCCTTCGTCCGCCACCTCAACATCAAGGAGGAGTTCGACGGCGTTCAGGGGATTGGATATGCCGCCGTGCTGGAGCCGGGAAGCGAGGCGCTGGTGCGCGAAACGCTTGCCAGGGACTACGGCGTTGACCGCGCGCCCCTTCCGCAATCCACCGAGGATATGCGCACCGCGATCATGATGCTGGAGCCGCCCGACGAGCGCAATCTGGCCGATCTCGGCTTTGACATGTACTCGCAGGTGACGCGGCGGGCGGCGATGCGCGCCGCACAAATGACCCATGAGCGACAGGCGTCAGGAATGGTCGAACTGCTGCAGGAGATCGACAATGACAAACGGCGCGGCTTCCTGGTCTACCTGCCTTATTTCGCGCGCAACTCCCGGCCGGGTCAGGAGGGCGGGGTGGGCACTCCGGGCGCCCCGGACGAACGACTGAGGGGGTTCATCTTCGCCTCGTTCCGCGCGGGCGACCTGATCAATGCAGCATTGTCGCACGGCCAGGACCTCCCGGTGCACCTGAAGATCCATGACGGAAAGCCCGAGGATGGACGGTTGTTGTTCGAAAGCGCCGGAATGTCAGGCTCGACCGCTGCACGCTCCGATGCCGTTCAGCGTTCGGTGGTGATTGCAGGGCATGAGTGGAGTGTGACGGCAACGCCGACGGAGGGGTTCCAGAAAGGTCCGGAAGAGGGCATCGCCCTCCTGCTGGGTGTGTGTGCCCTGTTGATGGCTGGCGCCCTTGCCGCGTCGATACGCTCGCAGATGAGGGCGCTGGAAGCCTCGCGGGAGGTCCTGCGGGTTACGGAATCGGCTGCGGCGCAGAAGGATTTCCTGCTCCAGGAAATGAAACATCGCATCAAGAACTCGATTGCGCGTGTCCTTGCCATCGCCCGGCAAACCGCGGCCCATTCCAGCGACCTTGAAGAGTTCACGCACTCGTTCACGAACCGGCTGCAGGCGATGGCGACCTCGCAGGATCTGCTGACCCACGCGCATCACGGCAAGGCAAACCTCTCGGACCTGCTTCATGGGGAATTGCGCCAGGTTTTCGGCGAGACATTCACCGGCTTGAACTGCACCGGGCCGGATCAGGAACTGGGCATGAGGACGACGCAGGCCCTGGCCCTCGTATTTCACGAGCTTGCCACCAATGCCCTGAAATACGCCAATCTGGACGAAGGCGGCGATATCGACGTGCGCTGGAACCGGGCGGCGGACGGCGCGCTGGTCATCGATTGGCGCGAGCGAGGATCGGTTGATCCGACTGCGGTCCAGGGCACGGGCTTCGGCACGAAGCTCATACGCTCGCTGATCGAAGGCGAGTTGTCGGGAGCGCTGGAGCGGAACATGACCGAAGAGGGTCTCCAGATGCGTTTGACCATTCCGCAACCTGCAGCCTGAGCGCCCGCGCCAGTCTGCGCGACAGTCCCCAGGGCATGGAACCTGTCCGCCGGTTCCGCATTGTGTCTGTTGGAGGGCGAAACATGCGCCAGGAAACGACGCTTCCCCCTGCCGTCCGGGTTCCGCCCGGGACGCGGGTCGAGGTGGCAATCACGTCTGCCGTTCAGGCATCGGTCATCCTGTTGGGCGTTCTCGGCGCTGTTGCGATCCTCAAATTCGGACGCCCGATCCTGGTCCCGATTACCCTGGCGGTCGTGATCGGCCTGATGCTGGGGCCATATGCCGACCGCCTGGAGCGCATCGGGCTGCCGCCGTCGGTTTCCTCCGCGCTGGTGGTGGTTGCACTTCTGGCGCTCGTTGCGGCCTTTGTCGCAGGCTTTGCGGTGCCAATGGGTGCGTGGGCAAGCCAGTTGCCCCTGGTGTGGGAGCGCCTGCGGGAAATTCTGATCGACTGGCGCGGGGCGATGGATTCGGTCTGGGCGCTGGGCGACCAGTTGCGCAGCCTCACCGGCACGTCGGGCGGCGTCAGCGTCACCGTCGACGATGGCGGTCCGGCAGCCGATCTTGCATTTCTGGCGCCCGGACTTGTCGGGCAGTTGCTGGTGTTCCTGGCCGCCCTGTATTTCTTTATCGCCACCCGCCACGATATCCGCGTTTCCATCCTGCGTCTTTGCATCAGCCGGCGCCTGCGCTGGCGCGCTGCACATGTGTTTCGCGACGTCGAAACCATGGTCTCGAGCTATCTCGTGTCGATCACGCTGATCAATGTCGGCCTCGGAATCGCAGTTTCGCTTGCAATGTTCGCACTCGGCGTCCCTTCGCCGGTCCTGTGGGGGCTCCTGGCGGCAACGCTCAACTATATCATCTATGTCGGGCCGGCCGCGATGATCGTCATCTTGCTGGGTGTCGGACTGTCCTCCTTCACGACATTTCCGGCGATATTGACGCCCGCCGGAGCCTATCTCTTCCTGAACCTGATCGAGGCCCAGTTCGTCACGCCGCAGATCCTCGGGCGGCGTCTGACCGTCAATCCCTTCCTGGTGTTCCTCGCGCTGGTATTCTGGCTTTGGATCTGGGGTCCTGCCGGCGGCTTCGTGGCGGTGCCGCTGCTGCTGGTCATGCATGCGGCAATCGCCAACATCGCGCCGACGCCGCCCAGGCCGACACATTGATGCTCCGCCAGATTGTCGCGCGGGCGCGCTGAACGCGCATTGTCGCGACTGAACGTCGTCTCCTCGAAGCGGCGTGCGGACCCGGCCCCCCGTTGACGACGGCCTGCTCCCTGGACTTGCGGGGGCGGGCGCCCGAGATCCGTCCGGGCGGTGGGCGTTTCCCCCGAGGCCGGTTGTCCGACGCGATCGGCGCTGGCTTGCCACGGTTTCTCCAGACCAAATCGCCTGGCCGGGTGCCCCGAAGAGGGCCCGACGAGCGCCCGAAGAGGGCCCGAAGAGGGATTACAGACCTCGGGCATTTTCCCCGTTGATTTTTTATTTTTTATTTTTTATAAACTTTGGAAATCGTCATGGGAGGCTCCCTCGAATGCGGATCAAGTCCGTTCGCGCAATTCCGCTGTATGTTTCCTTCGCCAGGATCTGGGGAGGGGCCGACAAGGTCCCGGCCTCGGTGCTGAGGCCTGCGGCGCATTTCCGCCGGATACCGCGCTCGGGCCAGTTTTCGACGATCATCGTCGCAGAGGAAGAGGGCGGCGTCACCGGCACGGGCGAAGCATTCGGGTTGCCCTATTCCCCGGTGACCACCGCTCTCATCAACAATCTGATTGCGCCGATCCTCAAGGGTCGCGAGCTGGACCACCCGGCCGAATGCCTGGCCGATCTCTACAACTACTTCATGTCGATGGGGCATACGCGCGGCTTTGCCATGGAAGCGCTCGGCGGCATCGACATCGCCCTGTGGGACTTGAAGGCCCGGGCCGCGGGAGAACCTCTCGCCGTTCACCTGGGCGGGAAGATCGAGCCCGTTCCACTGTATGTCAGCCCCATTCCGTTCCTCGAAAGGGAAGAGGAGTCGGCGCAGCGCGCCCGCGATTTCGTGACGGACGGCTATCGTGCGCTCAAGCTCAAGATCGGGCGAACGGTGGCGCAGGACATAGCGCATACCGCCGCGGTCCGGGCGGCAGTCGGTCCGGACATCCAGGTGATGCTCGATGTCAATTGCAGCTACGAACTCGGGGAAGCCATCGAACTCGCAAGGGGGCTGGAGGGTCTTGGCGTCGCCTGGCTGGAAGAGCCGATCAAGCCGGAGCGCCCGCATGACCTGGCGCGAATCCGCGAAGTCGCCACCATGCCGATCGCAACGGGAGAGAACGACTATGTTCTCGCCAGCTTCGAGGAACTGGTGCGCTGCGATGCAGTCGACATCCTGCAGCCGAACATCACCAGGGTCGGCGTTTCGGGGATGATGGCGATCGGCGAGTTCTGCGCGAAGCACGGTCTGGCCCTTGCCCCGCACGGCGTCGGCTCGGGCATCGGCGTGGCGGCGTCCGTTCACGCCTGCTGCGCGGCGAAAGGGTTCCAGATCTACGAAGCCAACCGGCTTCCCAATCCCCTGCGCGACGACATTCCGGTGCATCCGATCGATATCCGGGACGGCTTCGCCTTCCTTTCGGACCGACCCGGTCATGGCTGCGAGATCGATTGGGAGCGCGCCGCCACCTACGAAATCAGCGATGGCGACATCAGCGATGGCGCCATCGCGGGCGGACAGGAGAGCATGAATGCCGCAGTCGCAGGGTAACCCGGAGGAGCATGGCGCGCTGATCGGTCGTCCCGGCGAGAAGCTTGCCGACGCGCTGTATGCGAGCATCCGCGACGAGGTCGTGTTCGGAACCCATGTCGGATATGGCGAACGCATCAATCCGAAGGATCTCTCGGAGCGGTTCAATGTCAGCCCGACCCCTGTCCGCGAGGCGCTCATGCGGCTCGCCGCGGAAGGCTATATCGAGAGCATTCCGCGCCGGGGCTTCCGGATCCAGAAGCCCTCGCCGCAGCAGGTCCGCGATTTGTGGGAAGTCCGTCTCGGCCTTGAGGTGAATGCCGGAGAACTGGCGATCGGCAGGCTGGCGGCCGGCGAAGCCGACCGCTCGGAAATCGACGCGCTCGCCAGGATTGTCGAGCAGGCCGACAAGGACTGGGAGAGGCTTTCGGGGCGACAGCAGATCGAACTGAACACCCGGTTTCACTCGATAATCGTCGCGCTTTCCGGAAACACTCTGCTTCAATCGATCTATCGCGGCATCCAGCTCCAATATGTGAGCAGCCGGGTCCGGCACGGTGTCGAGAACTGGCGCGAGCGGCGCGAGTTCGAAAAGCGCGAGCACGGTCTGATCGTCGCCACCCTGGCCGATTGCGATCCCGATGCCTACCGGATCGCGGCCAAGGCGCATGTGATGCGCTCTTTGGCTGACGCGTTGAAAGACGTGACGGCGACCTGACCCCCAGAAATTCGTTCAAATCAATCACGGGAGGAAATGAGTGATGAAACGAACCATTCGACTGATAAGACGTCTGGCCGCAGCGAGCCTGCTGGCGGCTTCGGTGCAATTGGGCGCGTTGAGCGCCCATGCCGAGACCACGGTCCGCATGTGGACATTCCTCAATCCCGACGGAAAGTCGCCGCGCGAACTTGCCCTGAAGGAAATCATCAGCCGTTTCGAGGCGGCCAATCCCGAAATCCGTGTCGTGGTCGAACCTCAGGTCTGGGACCAGATGACACCGAAGTTTCTGGCAGCAAACGGCGCCGGAAACGCGCCCGACATCATCTGGGTCGTAACCGATCTTCTCGGCGAAGCCCTTGCTTCGGGATCGCTTGCCGATCTCAATCCGCTGTTTCTCAACAACTGGCCGAAGGAGGCCGTCGACGAACGCAAGGACGGCTATTGGGAGCGTTGCGCGTGGGAGGGGGGCGTGCACTGCCTGTTCCACTCGCGGAACTATTACGGGGTCATCTACCGCAAGGATTTCCTCGCTGAAGCCGGCATCGATCCGGACACGCTGACCGACTGGCCGACATTCATCGACGCCGCAAAAAAGCTGACGGTGCGCGATGCGTCGGGCAATGTCAGCCGCTGGGGTTTCGGCCAGCAGTTCAGCGAGGATCGCGCCGACGCACAGATGATGAGCTCGATCATCCTGTCGCGGCAGGGCGATCTTTTCCATGAGGACGGCCGTGCGAAATGGGCCAACCCGATCGGCGCGGAAGCGCTTCGGCTTCAGTGCGACATGGTGACCAAGCATGAGATCACCCCGCCCCAGGCGGTGACATGGAGCGCGGAGGATCTCTACGAGCAGTTCGCCGCCGGCCGCCTGGCGATGTTCACCGGCGCCGTTGTCCGCGTCTCGACCATGCAGGCGAAGGTGGGCAAGGACAATGTCGGCTTCATGGTCTGGCCCGGAGTGGACGGAAAACCGCACTCGCCCGCGGTGATGGCCGGCTGGGCAGTCGGCGTCTGGTCCAAGAGCAAGCATGTGGACGAGGCGGCCAGGTTCCTCGAATACATGGCCGGACCGGAAGCCGACAGGCTTTGGGTCGAGGTCGGCGGACAGATCCCCGCATCGGGCTCCGTCATGAAGGAAATGCCGGACTTCTTCGCCCAACCCTCGAACCAGTACATCGTGAAGGCGGCCGAGGGCATTGCCGATTATGGCTGGATCAGCCCGGTCAAGTTCTCGGTCGGCGGCTACCGCCAGGTCCTGAACAAGGCCGCGCAGAACGTCATCACAGGCGGAATGGAGCCAATGGCTGCGCTGGAGGAGGCAGAGAAGCGCTTCAACCAGCAAAACCGGCGCTAGGCGCGGCATGACAAGCGCGCTGCGGGCATTGCCAATGCCCGCAGCGCACAAACCAATGTTCCGGGAACATTCCAGATGAAGTCCAACACCGCCGCATTCGCCTCGGTTGCCCCCGCTTTCGCAGTGACGGGCTTCGTACTGTTCTCGCCGGTCGTCTATGCGCTCTGGTTCAGCCTGCATGAAATCCGCTACGGATCGGTCGGGGCATTTGACGGAGGGGCGAATTTCCTGCGCCTCCTGCAAGACTACACACTGCCCGGCACGCTGCTGCGAACCGTCATTCACACCGGTTTATCGGTGCTGATCACCGTGGCGATCGCCCTTGCGATCTCGGTCGGGATCGACCGGATGAAGCCCAGAGCGGCGCTGGTCGCCAAGATGGTGGTCATCCTTCCATGGATAACGTCCGCGGTCGTCGCAACGCTGCTTTTTCGCTGGGTCTTCATCAACGACATCGGCGTCGCGTCCTACGCCGTCAGTTCGCTCGTCGGAGCGGAGTTCCAGCCCATGACCAATTCGACGGGCGCCATGACGCTGCTGATCTTCGTATCCGTCTGGAAGCGCCTGGGCTACGCCGTCATCGTGCTGCTGGCGGGGCTCAAGAGCATTCCGAGCGAGTGCGTGGAAGCCGCCCAGGTCGACGGCGCCACGCCGTGGCAGGTGTTTCGCCTGATCACGCTTCCGCTTCTGAAGACGCCGATGCTCCTGGTGGTCGTCGTCCTGACGCTCGCCAACATCAACACGGTGGAGACGCCGCTGGTGCTGACCGGCGGCGGCCCGAACGACGCGACGCGAATCCTTGCGCTCGATGTGTATGAGCGGGCCTTCGCCATCTTCGACCTCGGCTCCGCAACCGCCCTGGCGCTCGTCATGTTCGCGGCGAACATCGTCATGGTCCTGGCCTATGTCCGTCTGACCGGCTGGCGGGTCTGAGGAGGATGTCGATGCAACCTGACGCTCCCAGGACATTCGCGCCGGCGCCCCGGGTTTCCGTGGCTCGCAGATCGGCAACGCTCTCGACGCAGACGCTCGTCCTCGCGCTTGTCGTCCTGCTCATCGTCCTGAACGGCCTGCCGTTTGTTTGGGGCGTGCTGACGTCGATGAAGTCGGAACAGGATCTCTTCCGCTTTCCTCCGGCATTTTTCGATTTCGAACCGACGCTCGACAATTACCGCAGGGTCGCCGCCACCGGCTTTCTCGGCAACATGCTGACGAGCTTCGCCTATTGCATTGTCGCGGTCTTTTTCGTCCTGGCGATCGGATTGCCGGCAGCCTACGCATTCGACCGGTACCAGTTCCCGCTTCGCCAGCCGCTCTTTCTTCTGATCGTTGCAAGCATACCGCTGTCGATCGGCGCGGCGGCGCTGCTGATACCGACCTATATCTATTTCGCGCGGCTCGGCCTCACCAACACATTCTTCGTGTTGCCGATGATCTATGCCGCGCACCAACTTCCGATGACCATCTGGATCCTCAAGGGCGCGATCGAGAGCATTCCGAGGGAGCTCGACGAGGCGGCCATCGTCGACGGTGTGTCCAGGCTCGGCGTCCTGCGTCACGTGGTGCTGCCGCTGTCGCGCCCGGCCCTTGCCGCCGCCAGCATCCTTGCCTTCGTGGGTTCGTGGAACGAATTCGTCGCCGGCTCGGTGATGGTCGACAGCCCCGGGCTGAAGCCGATCCAGCCGCTGGTCTACAGCTTCATCGGGTTCTTCGGACGGGAATGGGGGCCGCTCACGGCGTCGGCGACGCTCGCCATGCTTCCCATTCTCCTCATCTTCATTCTGTTCGGCCGGCAGTTCGTCGCCGGCCTTACCAAGGGAGCCGTAAAGGGATGAGTGCAATGTGGGACGTCGTCATTGTCGGCGGGGGCAGCGCGGGCTGCGTCCTGGCGAACAGGCTCTCGGCGTCGTCGAACCGCAAGGTTCTGCTGGTCGAGGCCGGTCCGGACATTCCGCCAGGCGCGGAATCGGACGCCATTCGCGACATCTATCCGGCGCGTGCGGCCTACAATCCGGACAATCACTGGCCGGCATTGATGGCCTATCGCAAGCCGTTCGGAAACAACACGTCCGAGCGGCCGCCGCTCGCCAAATACGAACAGGCGCGAATCCTTGGCGGCGGCTCGACCATCAATGGCCAGATGGCCAATCGCGGAACGCCGGCGGACTATGACGAGTGGGGCGAGATGGGGGCGGAGGGGTGGAACTGGGATACGGTTTTGCCCTATTTTCGACGCCTCGAAACGGACCTGGACTACGGCGGCCCGCTGCATGGCAAGGACGGCCCCATCGCCATCCACCGGGTGCCGGAAAACACCTGGCCGGAGTTCGCGACGCGCGCGAAATCGGCGATCGAGGCAATGGGATACCCCAATCTGGGAGACCAGAACGGCGTCTATTCGGACGGTTGCTTTCCCATGTCGCTCTCCAATGACGGCAAGGACCGCGTGTCGACCGCGCGAGGCTATCTCGGCGCCGAAGTCCGGGCGCGGCCCAATCTGGAAATCATGACCGACACCACCGCCCGCCGGCTGGTCATGCAGGGCAGAAAGATCGCGGGCGTCGAGGTCGTCCGCTCCGGCACGCGAACCGTGCTGGCCGCCCGTCGCGTGGTGCTGGCCGCCGGCGCATTGCATTCTCCGGCGATGTTGCAGCGCGCAGGCATCGGCGATGCGGCGCACCTGCGCGAACTCGGGATCGATGTGATTTCCGATCTTCCCGGCGTCGGCGCCAATCTGCAGGAGCATCCGGGCATATCGGTATCCGCCTTCCTCAAACCCGGGGCCCGCCTCGGCGAGGGGACGAGGAGGCACATGCTGTTCGGCCTCCGCTACAGTTCGAACCAGCCCGATTGCCCGGTCTCCGACATGTATCTGGCGGTGGTGGCGCGTTCCGCCTGGCACCCGCTGGGGCGGCGCATCGGAACGATCATCTCCTGGCTCAACAAGGTTCACTCGCGCGGATGGGTGCGCATCCAGAGTGCCGAGCCGGACATGGAGCCGGTCGCCGCCCTCAATTTTCTCAGCGACGTTCGCGACACGGCCCGCCTGGTCGACAGCGTCCGGCTGATGGCGGCGATCATGGCCCGGCCCGAACTTGGCGATGTGATCCAGTGCGCCTCACCTTCGGCGTATAGCGGCTTTGCCAAGGCTCTGGGCAAGGTTACGCTGCGGAACTATCTGCTGACCGCTCCGGCGGCAATTGCGCTCGACATCGCGCCGTTCCTGCGCGACCGGTTCTTCCGAACCTTCCTTGGAAGCGGAAAATCGCTTGCCGAGATCGTCGATGACCGGGACGCCCTGGAGGCGTTCGTCAAATCCAACGCGATCGCCCAGTGGCATGTCAGCGGCACCTGCCGGATGGGACGGCCGGACATGCGGGAGACCGTGGTCAATCCCGTGAACATGGCGGTGCACGGCGTCGAAGGGCTGCATGTCGCCGACGCGTCCGTGATGCCGACGGTCCCGCGCGCCAACACCAATATTCCCACGATCATGATCGCCGAGCGCGCCGCCGATCTGATCATCGCGGACGACGCCCGCGCCAAGCCCGCGATGGCGGGGGCCGTGACGGCATGAAGATGATCCGGAACCTCGACGCCAGGGACGCCGACCGGCTGATCGAAGCGGCGACAGACAAGGCGAACGAAATCGGCGTGCCGCAGAACATTGCGGTCGTCGACGCGGCCGGGCATCTGCTGGCGTTCCGCCGGATGGACGGCGCCAAGTTCATTTCGGTCGACATCGCGCTCGCCAAGGCATTCACCGCCGCAGGCGCGCGCAAGTCGACGGCGGATATCGGTCCCGCGACGCAACCCGGCCAGCCGGGATACGGCATCCAGAATCTTCAGGGCGGCCGGTTCACCACATTGCCCGGCGGCATTCCCATAACCGTCGAAGGCGCGGTTGTCGGCGCGATCGGCGTCAGCTCCGGCTCGACATCCGAAGACGTTGAAGTCGCGCAGAGCGCCGTCAGCCGGTTCGCGACGATGAAAAAGGCCGATTGAAACGGCGAAAAACAGGGAGGATCACCCGTTGGCGGGCGTGAGCATCAATCAGGCACGGAAGGATTTCGGCTCAGTCTCCGTCCTTCACGGCGTATCCGTGGAAATCAAGGACAGCGAATTCGTCGTGCTCGTCGGCCCGTCCGGCTGCGGCAAGTCGACCCTGCTGCGCATGATAGCCGGACTGGAGGACATCTCCGGCGGCGAGATTTCGATCGGAGAACGTGTCGTCAACGGAATGCTGCCCAAGGATCGCGACATTGCGATGGTGTTCCAGAGCTACGCGCTCTATCCGCACCTCACCGTCGCGGAGAACATGGGCTTCTCGCTGAAACTGAAACGCGCGCCAAAGGATGAAATCGCGTCGCGGGTAAACAGGGCGGCCGACATCCTTGGCCTGCGGGACCTGCTTGGACGCTATCCCAGGCAGCTTTCCGGCGGCCAGCGCCAGCGCGTGGCCATGGGCAGGGCGATCGTCCGCGATCCCAAGGTGTTCCTCTTCGACGAACCCTTGTCGAATCTCGACGCCAAGCTGCGGGTGCAGATGCGCACCGAGATCAAGGAACTGCACCAGCGACTGAAGACCACCACCATCTATGTCACCCATGACCAGATCGAGGCGATGACGATGGCCGATCGGATTGTCGTCATGCAAAATGGCGCGATCGAACAGGTGGGAGCGCCCCTGGAACTGTACGACGCACCGGCCAACATCTTCGTCGCAGGTTTCATCGGTTCGCCGGCCATGAACTTCATTGAGGGCGAATTGCGCGGCGGCGAGGTCCCGATCCTCGATTTCGGGTTCGCGCAACTACCGCTTTCTTCCGCTCCGGCCACTGCCATTGGAAAGCGTGTGATCGCCGGCATCAGACCGGAGAACCTGGTGCTCGAGGAAAACGGATTGCCGGCGACCGTTTCCGTGGTCGAACCCACCGGATCGGAGTTGCACATATTCGCCGCGATCAATGGCGCGCCGGTTACCGCCGTGTTCCGCGAACGGCACGACCTGCGGCCGGGCGACAGGATAGGCCTCGGCGCCGTTCCCGGATCGATCCACCTTTTCGATGTAGAAACCGGCCTTCGCTTGTGAATCAAGCGCGTTCCGCGGAAAACCGTTTGCCTCCCCTCCGGCGCCGGTTGCGCGCCGTCGACGTTTCAGTCGGCGAAACGCCACTTTGTCGCGCTGGCGCAAAGGACAGCCAGGGCGAATACTCCTCTTCGTCGGCTCGGCGCCATGAGACCAGTCTTGCGTCCGTGTTGCGAGCCCGACGGGAGAACGGGAGGAGTTCAACGTGTCAGGAAATCAGATATCCATGCGCATGCGCAGCCTTGCTGCCGCTGCGTTGGCGGCGGTCGGCCTCGTGGTGGTTCAGTCCCCCTTTGTGGAGGCCCAGGCGAAAGACCTCGAGACCATACGAGTTGGCTGGTGCACGAGAACCATCAATTCGGGAGCCGTGCCCTGGGCGGTAGCGCAGAAAATGGGATATTTCGCCGAGGAGGGGCTCGAGCTCAAGCTGGTGCCCGTCGCCTCCGGCAATGATTGCGTGACCTTTGTCGCCAATGGCGAGTTGCCCTACGCGCTGCCGGCGCTCGAGCCGGTCGCCAGCATCGTCGCCAAGGGCTTCGACGGGAAGACCTTCTTCACGCTCTATCATGGAACGACCTGGCGCATCGCGGTGCCGGCGGAGACCGCGGCGCAGTCGATCGCCGACTTGAAGGGCAAGCGCGTGGGCGTCGCGTCGATGTCCTCGGTCATGGTCGCCGTGACCAAGGGACTGTTCATCAATGCCGGCCTCGACCCCGAGAAGGACGTATCCTTCATCGCCGTGGGCGCACCGGCTAACGCCGCGCTCGCAGCCAGGCGCGGCGAGATCGACGCGATCGCCATGTGGGATATCGCCGACATGCAGATCGAGCGTGTCGGCACGAAATTGCGCGAGCTCGACATTCCCGAGTTCAGCGCGCCCTCGCTTGGAATCTTCTCCAGCACGAAATATTTCGACGCCCACAAGGAAGAGGCGACAAAGATCGCCAGGGCCTATGCCAAGGGTTCGACCTTCACGCTCGCCAATCCGGAAGCGGCGCTGAAGATCCTGTACGAAGTCTATAACGAGACCCGCACGCCCGACATGGACGAAGCGGCGTTGCTCAAGAACGACCTCGACTTCATCACCATGCGCCGCAAGATCTGGGAGCCCATCGCGGCCCAGGATGGCAAGTGGGGCACGGCGGTGATGGACGCCTATTCGGGATATCTGAAGAATCTCGCTGCCTGGGGCCTGATCGATCGTCCGGTGAAGCCGGAGGAGTTCATCACCAATGAACTGATCGACGAGGTCAACAGCTTCGACAAGGACGCGATAATCGCAGCGGCGAAGGCATACAAGGCCAACTGACCGGGCAAGGCCAACTGACCGGGCAAGGCCAACTGACCGCGTTTCCCGGGCGACCCGCGTGGGGTCGTCCGGGTCCGAATTGCGCCAGCGCCGGGCCCGCATCGCGCTGGTCCGGGCGATGGCGGCGCCGACCGGCTGTCGGATCGCCCGGCGGATCGCCCGGCGGATCGAACAACACATCTTCATTTCGGAAACTGGACGATCATGAGCGAGACAGGAAAGCTGTTTATCGATGGCGCCTGGGTTGCGCCCACCGGGACGCAGACCGTGGCTGTCAGCGAGGCGGCGACCGGCGAGACGATTGCCGAGATAACGCTCGCCTCTGCGGGCGACGCCGAACTGGCCTGCCAGGCGGCCCGCCGTGCGTTCGCCGCGTGGTCGGCGCTCACCCCGGCAGAGCGCGCCGCCTTCCTTTCGGCGATAGCCGACCGGCTTGAGGCTGACGCGGAGGGGATCGCCCGGACCATTGCCCGCGAAGTTGGAATGCCGCTCAGACTGGCGCATCGTATCCAGGTTGGATCGCCGATTGTGGCGTGGCGGCGATGCGCGGCGCTTGCCGAGACCTATCCCTGGCGCGAACAGGTGGGCCATTCCATTGTTGAGCGCATCGCCGCCGGCGTCGCGCTCTGCATCACGCCCTGGAACTATCCGCTGCACCAGATCACGGCAAAGGTCGCGCCAGCCCTGTTGGCCGGCTGCACGGTCGTTCTCAAGCCTTCCGAGATCGCCCCGAGCGCCGCATACGCGCTCGCGCGGGCTGCGGCGGCGACCGGCTTGCCCGCCGGCGTGCTGAACATCGTCGTGGGGAGCGGCGGCGAGGTGGGCGAGGCGCTGGTCGCCAACCCCGATGTCGACATTGTCTCGCTTACCGGTTCGACCGCAACCGGGCGAAGGGTGGCGGAAACCGCGGCGCGCTCCCTCAAACGGGTGTCGCTCGAACTGGGCGGCAAGTCCGCCGCCATCCTGCTGCCGCAAGGCGATGCGGCCGCGGCCGTAAGGGCCGTGGTCGCATCCTGCTTCCTCAATTCCGGACAGACCTGCTCCGCCTTGACGAGATTGCTGGTGCCGGCGGAGCGGCAGGCCGAGGTGACTAAACTGATCGTCGATGCGGTCGGTCGCATCAGGCCTGGCGATCCGCTGGACCCCGAGACGCGGCTCGGGCCGCTGGTTTCCGAGGAGCAGCGGCGCAGGGTGCTGGGCTTCATCGACAGCGGCATCGGCGAAGGCGCGCGCCTGATATGCGGCGGCGCCGGGCGACCCGCCGGCCTTGAGCGTGGATACTTCGTGCAGCCGACGGTGTTTGCCGATGTCTCGCCGCGGATGAGGATCGCCCAGGAAGAGATTTTCGGGCCGGTGCTGTGCGTCATGGCCTATCGAACCGTGGACGAGGCCGTCGCCATTGCGAACGGCACGCCCTACGGGCTGGCGGCGGCGGTTTGGGGCGGCGACGAAGAAAGCGCCAGAGAGGTGGGGAGGCGGCTTCGCGCCGGCCAGGTCGACATCAATGGCGCTCCTTTCAATCTCGACGCGCCGTTTGGCGGTTTCGGACAATCCGGCATCGGCCGCGAGAATGGCAAATACGGGGTTGGTGAGTTTATCGAACTGCGATCCCTGCAAATGCCCATGGCAAAGGGAGTCGCGGCATGAGCGCTTTTTCGCAGATCGATTACCGGGTCGAGGACCGGGTCGCGGTCATCAGCCTTGCGCGGCCGGACAAGATGAACGGCCTGACCCGCGTCATGGAAGGCGAACTGTACGACGCCATGCAGATGGCCGATCGCGACGACGGGGTTCGCGCGATCGTTCTGACAGGGCAGGGACGGGCCTTCTGCGCGGGCATGGACATGGGCGAACTGGAGCATCTGGCGCCCGATGACATTTACGATCCGGCCCGCATGCGGCCTTTCGACACCGCCCGGCGGGCCGACTTCCAGACGCGCTACACTTATTTTCCCGGCCTCGACACCCCTGTGATCGCGGCGATCAATGGCGCTGCCGCCGGTCTGGGCATGGTGTTCGCGCTGTGCGCGGACATGCGCTTCTGCTCGCAAACCGCCTTGTTCTCGACTGCCTTCTCACGTCGCGGGTTGATCGCCGAGCACGGGATCGCCTGGCTGCTGTCCACGACGGTCGGCGCGTCGCTGGCGGCGGATCTGTTGTTCTCGGCGCGCCGCGTCGACGCCCGGGAAGCGGAAAAAATCGGCCTTGTGGATCGACTTTGCGCGCCGGAAAACCTGCTCCCGGACGTGATGGCCTATGCGCGCGAGCTCAGCGAACAGGTGTCTCCGCGCTCCGTCCAGATAATGAAACGGCAATTGTGGGAGGCGCGTTTCCAGGGGCTGGGCGAGGCCGTGGCCCTCGCCAACCGGGAAATGGTGAAGAGCTTCGAGAGCGAGGACTTCAAGGAAGGCGTTCGCCATTTTGTTGAGAAGCGCCCGCCGGTGTTCGCCGGACGCTGAAGCCGGCGCATAATCTCGTCGAGACAACCCATTGGAGTGCGCTGCGATGCATGAATTCGGTCCTTTGGTGAGCGCTCAATGGCTCCGCGCCCGCATGGGTGGAGCCGGTGTCGCAGTGCTCGACGCCAGCTGGTATATGCCCGCGCAGCTGCGCGATCCGGACGCGGAGTTCCTGCTGGAGCGGATTCCCGGTGCGCAGCGTTTCGATTTCGACAAGGTCGTGGTCGCTGCCGGTTCGCCATTGCCGCACATGCTGCCGGCGCCCGGGGAATTCGAGCGCCACGCGCGACGGCTGGGAATCGCGGGCAGCACTCCGATCGTGATCTACGATACGGCCGGACTGTTCTCCGCGCCCAGGGCCTGGTGGATGTTCCGCGCCATGGGACGGCGCGATGTCGCGGTGCTGGATGGCGGCCTGCCGGGTTGGAAGGCGCTCGGCTTCGATCTGGAGCAAGGGCCGGCGGCCGCGGTCGCGCCGGGCGATTTCGTCGCCGAGGCGCAGGGCGATCGGGTCGCCGGAAGCGAGGACGTCCTGCGTGCGATAGAGGCGGGGGAACCGCAGATCGTGGATGCGCGGCCCGCCGGCAGGTTCGCCGGGCGCGAGAAGGAGCCGCGCCCGTATTTGCGTTGCGGCCATATGCCCGGAGCGCTGAACCTCCCGTTCTCGGACCTGGTGGAGGACGGGCGGCTGGTGCCGGCCGGGCGCATCCGGTCCGCCTTCGCCGCTGCAGGGTTCGACCCGCGCCGGCCGGGGATCGCCAGTTGCGGTTCGGGCGTGACGGCATGCGTGCTTGCGCTGGCCGCGGAAGTCGCGGGTTTCCAGCCATTCGCAGTCTATGACGGTTCGTGGGCCGAATGGGGGAAGGCGGGCGAAGACCGGTTCGCGGTGGTCAGCGATGCCCGGCCCGCGACTGGCGCCTGAAACGATACGTTTCACTGGTTGAAACGTGTTGACTTTGATTTTCTTCCGCGCGAGGGGATCGGATAAGGTCCTGGCGGAGGAGGACGACAGCGGCGGGCTTGCAGCAAGCCGCCAGAGGGTATGCGCCCAGGCGCATGGCCACGCTGTCGAACAGGGAGGTTTTCATGACGGTACAGCTTGTGCAGACACGCTTTGCAGAGCCGGCAGGCAACTCGTCGGGCGAAGCGATCGGGATCAGGCGGCTCAGCCGCCGCTTCGGCGCGGGCGACCAGCAGATCGTCGCGCTGGACGATATCAGCCTTTCCGTCAAGGAGGGGGAGTTCGTCGCCATTGTCGGCCCTTCGGGGTGCGGCAAGACCACCTTGCTGAAGATCCTGGCCGGCCTCGACCGTCCGAGCGAGGGCGAGGCCTGGCTGCGCGGTACGCCGATTGCCGGCCCTCGCAGGGATATCGGCGTGGTGTTTCAGTCGCCTGTCCTGTTTCCCTGGCGGACAGTCCTCGACAATGTGCTGCTGCCGGTCGACGTGCAGAAGCTGGGCCGCAGCCGGTGCATGGACCGCGCCAATGCGCTGATAGAGATGGTCGGCCTGTCGGGTTTCGGCAATCGCTACCCTTCCGAGCTTTCCGGCGGAATGCAGCAAAGGGTCGGGCTCGCCCGGGCGCTGATCCATGAGCCGGCGATGCTGTTGATGGACGAACCTTTCGGCGCGCTCGACGCGCTGACGCGGGAGAACATGAACCTGGAGCTGCAGCGGATCTGGCTTGAGACGCGGCGGACTGTGGTGTTCATCACGCACTCCATTTCCGAGGCGATCTTTCTGGCGGACCGGGTGCTGGTGATGACGCCCCGCCCGGGCAAGGTGCAGATCGAGCTCGAGATCGATCTGCCGCGCCAGCGGGAGCTTTCGGTCATGAACTCGGCCGCCTTCGGCGAATACGCCAATCGGATACGCGGGATTCTCAACGCCAAGGGAGCGGTCGACTGATGAATAGCGGCTTCATGAAGATCGTGTTCTCGGTACTTATTCTGTGCGCGCTGTTGCTCGCCTGGCAGTTTGCCGTGCGCTACAATGAGATACCCATCTATCTGATCCCGGCACCGTCCGACGTCATCATGGCGCTGGTGCGCGGCTTTCAGACCGGAATTTACACCAAGCACATCATCGCGACGCTGACGGAGGTCTTCGCCGGCTTCTCGATCGGACTGGCGATGGCGCTGGTGCTCGGTCTGCTGATCGCGCTCAATCGCACGGTCGAGACCTATGTCTATCCCTATATCATCATGTTCCAGTCGATGCCCAAGGTGGCGCTGGCACCGGTGCTGGTGATCTGGTTCGGTCTCGGTATGACCTCCAAGATCGTGACCGTGGCCCTGATCACCTTCTTTCCGATCCTGGTGAATACGATCGTCGGATTGCGGTCGGCCGATTTCGATCGCATCAATCTGATGCGCTCGCTGGGCGCCTCGCGCTGGCAGGTGTTCAGGATGCTGCAATTGCCGGGCGCGCTGCCCTTCATCGTTGCCGGCATCGAGGTTGGCATCATCATGTCGCTGCTCGGCGCGATCGTTGCCGAGTTCGTGGGCGCGGAAGCCGGCCTCGGCATGCTGATCCAGAGCATGAACACCACGCTCGACGTTGCCGGGCAGTTCTCCATCCTCATCATCCTGTCGGTAATCGGCTTGTCCATGAACAAGACTGTCGGTTTCATCGGCGACAGATTGCTGTTCTGGGATTCCTCGCGAAAGGCGAAGGCCGCGATGGGGCGCCGGTGATGGAGGGAACCGGCCAGGACGAGGGCGCCCCCGCAGACGCCTGCTGCCATTCGCCGGAGTCGCGGTCCTATCTTCCCGTCGAGGCCGTCATGAAGGCGCTGGAGTTGCTCAAGCTCGTCAACGCGCTTCGCGTCGCCTCGATTTCCGATCTCCACAAGATGACGGGCTTCGCCAAGCCGACGATCGTTCGCATGCTGGAGACCCTGATGGGGGCGGGCTACGTCACCCGCGACAAGACCTTTGGCGGCTATCGGGTCACCGCCAATGTCCAGAATCTGAGCAATGGCTATTTCGGCGCCCCGATGGTGATCGAGGCCGCGCATCCCTTCGCCCTCGAACTGACGCATCAGATCAAATGGGCCGTCGGGGTGGGGATGCTGGAGACAAACCACATCAGGCTGCAGTTCAGCACCGCCAGCCACAGTCCGTGGGCGATGCCGATGTCGCGGCTGCGCATGCAACTGGATCTGTGCACGAGTTCGATGGGGCGCAGCTATCTCGCCTTCTGCCCCTCCTACGAACGCGAAGCGCTGATCCGGTCGTACATGCTGCGATACAATGATGCGGAGCGGGCGTCGCGCGAGCGCAAGCTCCAATACGTCCTCAAGGAGGTTCGCGCGCGCGGCTATGCGTTGAAGGCGCGCAGCCAGGCGCTGCCCAACACGCAGACATTGTCTGCGCCGATCCGCCATGACGGGCGGGTGCTCGCCACGCTGGGGGTCGGGTACTTTCGCAATTCGGTGCCGGAAAAACAGATCGATACGGCGCTGTTCCAACCCATCCGGGACACGATCGAGAAGATCGAGGCATCCATCGCAAGCATCAGCGAATGGCCGCAGCAACTCGCCGCCTCGCCGCCGCTGGAGTTCAGCGACTAGCATCGGGTGCAAATGCCGGAATCTCGCGGACCGCACACGAACCGCACCAGAAAATCAGGGAGTTGAAGATGACACGCAGTGTAATGATCACCTGCGCGCTGACCGGCGGCGCGCAACTTTCCGACCGCAGCACCCATGTGCCGATCACGCCGGAGCAGATCGCGTCCGACGCCGTAGCCGCCGCCCGGGCAGGCGCCGCCGTCGTCCATATCCATGTGCGTGATCCCGCCAGCGGCAAACCGTCCATGGATCTGGCGCTGTATCGCGAGGTTGTCGAGCGGGTGCGCGCGGCCGATGTCGATGTCCTGATCAATTTGACGACCGGCCCCGGCGCGCGGCATATGCCGTCGATCGACGACGTGACGAAATCGCAGGATGGTTCCGCAGCGCAGACGCCGGACATACGCACCCGGCACATTGTCGAACTGCGCCCCGATGTGTGCAGCCTCGACGTCGCGACGATGAATTTCGGCGAAGCCTCCATCGTCAACCTGCCCTCGCATGTGCGCCACATGGCGCGCACCATCGTAGAGAGCGGGGTCAAGCCCGAGCTGGAAGTATTCGAACTGGGCCATGTGCGCCTTGCCGCCGATCTGGTGGCCAGGGGCGAACTTCCGGCCAATCCGTTCTTCCAGTTCTGCCTGGGCGTGCCATGGGGCGCGCCGGCGAGCGTCGAGGCGCTGCTGCTGATGAAATCCATGATCCCGGCGGGCAGCGTCTGGTCGGCCTTCGGAATTTCGCGCCACCAGATGCCGATCGTCGCGCAGGCGGCGCTGCTCGGCGGCCATGTCCGGGTCGGCCTGGAGGACAATCTCTATTTGCGCGCCGGAGAACTTTCCAGGGCCAACGCGCCGCTGGTGGAGCGCGCCGTGGCCATCGTCGAAAGCATCGGCTTCAAGGCGGCGACGCCCGACGAGGCTCGCGAGATCCTCTCGCTGCGGGCTGCCTGACGCGCGCGTTCCAGTCGTTGAAACGGCGCGACGCAGGTCGAGCGCGTTTCTGGAGGCGGGCGTAGTCTGGGGCATCAGCAGGAGGAACCCGGATGGCGACGGTGCAAATCGAGGACAAGGGAGCGGTCAGGATCATCACGATCGACCGCCCGCAAAAGAGCAATGCGATCGACAGGCAGACCGCGCTGGATCTGCAGGCGGCGTTTGTCGATTTCGAAGGCTCGAAGCAGCGCGTCGCGGTGCTGACAGGGGCTGGCGGCAAGGCGTTTTCGGCGGGCGCCGACATCAAGGACCCGCCGGAAATCTGGCGCATGATGCCGGGCGTGGGCTTCGATTCCGACAAGCCGGTCATCGCCGCAGTTTCCGGCTGGTGCATTGGCGGCGCGCTGATGACGATGGTGATGTGCGATCTTTGCGTCGCCGGCCGAAATTCCCGCTTTTCCTATCCGGAAGCCAGGATCGGACTGACCGGCGGGGTCGCGGCCGCCCTCGCCATGCGCATTCCGCACAAGCTGGCGATGGAGATCCTGCTGCTCGGCAGGCAGATCGACGCGCAGCGCGCCTGCGAGATGGGATTGATCAACGCCGTGGTCGATGAGGGCCTGCACCTGGATGCGGCGCTGGAAATGGCCGGCGAACTGGCCGAAATGGCTCCGCTGGTGCTGAGGACGATCAAGCGGTTCGTCGCCAGGACGCTGCCGAAAGGCCCTTCGGAACTGATGCTCGAAGCCCAGATGGAGCTTGCCGTGATCAATTCGAGCGCCGACAAGCTCGAAGGCGATATCGCGTTCCGCGAAAAGCGGGCGCCGCGCTATACCGGCCAATAGGCCTCGTCCGGCATCGGGCGGGCCGCGCTTTCGCCTACCCTCGTCGTTTCCTCCCACGACCGCCTGGCGGCCCGGTTTTCCGGGCCGCCTTTTTCCTTGCAAGGGGCGGGCGAGGCGCAGCCGGTCGCCCATCAACGGCTTGACGGTCTCCGCCTGAGTTTGGGGCCAGACGAAAAAGACCGCGCCACCCCCGGGGGAATGGCGCGGTCATGGAAGCGTGGGAGCCGCAGCGCCGAGCGCAAGGCCGCCGGGGTCAGTTCATGTTCAGCATTCGTGCGGCGTTGTCGCCGACCAGGGCGCGAATCTGCGCTGCCGAGTATTGCAGATCGAGCAATTGCCCGACAATCGCCCTGAAGCCTTCCAGCGGCCGCGGCGAGCCGGTCAGCCCAAGGTCGGAGGAGAGGATCGTGTTGTCCACCCCGGCCAGGTTGATCAGATGGGCCAGCTTGTCCGGGTCGTATTTGTGCGCCCGGCCCTCGACGAACATGCAGATGGAGTGCTCCATGGCGACGCCCATCGACACCAGGCTGCGAATGTCCTCGTCCGAACAGTCGATCACATAGGTCGGATGGTTGACCATCATCTTCGTCACGCCGCGCCGTCTCGCCTCGTCGAACATCACCAGCTGTTCCGATACGTGCAGATGGCCTCCGGCAAGGATGATGTCTCCGGCCGCCACAAGGTCGAGGACCTGCTTCGTGTCGTCGGTAAGGCGTCCATTGGCGTCCAGAACGGTGAGCGGGATCGCCGGCAGCATCGGCTTGTCGGATTTGGGGAAGTTCTTCGTCTCGCTGGCGCTCTTCTCGATATGGTTGGCGGCGGAAAGCGTGGGCATCCACACGATCCTGGCGCCAATCTTGATGGCGTGATCGACCGCGTGCGGGTTGATGCCGCCGCTGGCATTGTTGAGGGCGATGCCGGAGAACAGCTTCACGCCGAGACCGGGAATGAGCTTCTCCAGCATCACGCAATGCGGCGTGCCGAGATAGTAATGGTCCTTGAAGAGCAAGGCCCTGAAGCCGGCGTCCTCCGCGTCCATCGTCGCTTCGTGGTGGTCGAGGATGCGCGGCATGGCCGCCGGTCCGCTATGGCAGTGCAGATCGATTGCGCCCTTCAGCAGCGAGTCGATCTCGTCCTTGCGCGCCGATTGCTGCGAAATTTCGGTCGTTTCGGTCATTGGTCATGTCCTGCAGGTTGAAAAGGGCCGCTCCCGGTATCCGGGTCATTCCGCCGGGGGCATCGGGTAGTCGTCCGCATTGAGGATCCATCCGGCCTTCAGCGAGAAATCGAGGCGGGGAGGGCAGAAGATGTCGACGAGCAGATTGCCCGCAGGGTCCGTACCCTGGGAGGTATGCAGGCTGGGCGGCGGTATGATCGCGATCGAAGGCGCCGGGCAGACTTCGTGGTCATCCTCGAGCCATTGCGCGCTGTTCGTCACCCACGGCCAGCGGATGTGGTGGATGTAGGAACCCTGCAGCGCCAGAGAGCACTGCTCGAAATCGTCGTGAAAATGCGGAGACAGGTTCGACGGGTCGCGGGGCGGCTTCACCTCGAAGAAATTCACCATGAAGGTGGTGCAGCGGTAGATGCACCCGAAACGGCCCGGCGAGGCCGGGACGTCCAGCGGATAGCGTCGGATCGCATAGCCTGCCGGCGGTTCCGGCCAGGGCTGAAAGGGCGGGATGTTGGGATGCGCCCTGGCATAGGAAGCTGCATTGGAGCAAAGCGCCGCCAGATCCGCCGCCTTCGAGGTGAACAGGCGGATCAGACGTCCCTTGCCGGTTGCGGTGATCCTGCTGGCGCCGGGAGGCATCACGATCAGCGATGGTTCGCTCGCCGATTGGCTGTCCCTGCCCGCATGCAGCGTCAGCTCGACGCCATTTGCAGGCAGCAGGACGACATATTCATCCGCCTGATCCGGGCGTGAAAACTCGGCCGTGCCGTCGATCTCGGAATAGGCGACGATGAAATTCTGCCCGCGTGCATACCAGGTGCTGACGCCTTCGCTTTTTTCCTGCGGGTCCGTCTCATGAAACCTGGCGTATTCGGCCGGAGCAAATTCACTCGCAGCGACCGGCGCAGTAGCGATGGATTTGTTCAGCGCCGAACGCGGATCGTCGGATGCATACATTGTTGTCCTCCCTGCTGGTTGTATCGTGGCGACGGACTGTCAAACGCCGGCGAAGTCCTTGAGAACCTTCATGCCCGCCTGCCGCATCAATCCCTGATCGGAAGAGACGATGAACGCGGTCGCGCCCATGGCCAGGTATTGCGCCGCGTCGCCCGCCGCGCCGACCATGACGCATACCGGCTTGCCGGCCCGGCGCGCCGCATCGGCGATCCTCGCAACGGCATCCATGACTGCGGGGGCATTTGCGTTTTCCGCGCCCAGGGCGACGGCGAGGTCGCCGCGGCCGATGAAAATGCCGTCCAGGCCTTCGGTGGCGAGGATCTCATCGAGTTCGTCGAGCGCTTCAACGTCCTCGATCATCGCGATGAGCGTCGTCTGCGCGTCGGAAGTTGCGATGTGCTCGGCCATCGTGCGGGCGCCGTAGCCGCCGGCCCGCGGGGAATTGGAGAAGCCCCGGTTGCCGGAGCGATAGCGCGCAGCGGCCGCGATCTCGCGCGCCTTGCCGGCGCTGGAAACGTGGGGAACCAGCACGCCGGTCGCACCGCTGTCCAGCACGGACAGGATGTTCGATGCGGTCGGCTGGGCAACGCGCACGATGCCGGCGGTTCCGCCGGCGCGCGCGGCCAGAAGCGCCTGGTCGATCGCCAGCCTGTCGAAGGGGGCGTGCTCCTCGTCGATGACGATGAAGTCGAACCCGATCAGGCCGAGAATTTCCGTCGCGTGTCCTGTCGGGGTCTTGATGAAGGTTCCGATCAATCGCGAACCGCCCGCGAACCTTGAGCGGAACGAACCCTCCTGCGCCGGCGCATCGACCACAGCCTTCTCCTCCCATGCCGTTTGCAGGCAACTATCCGACAGCGCGTGCGCTCTGGCACGCCCAAACGGGCGGTGTTTCTGCTGTTGAAACGGGGAAGGGGCGCGGCGGCGGGCGACCTGTTGCGAAGCTCGGCAGGAAGCGCAGGACCCTATTCCGGGTCGAGTTCGGTCCATTGGTTGAAGCCGAATTCATGGAAGGTCGCAATCCAGACCTGGCCGGTATGTCGATCAACCATGCGTTCGGCCTCGCCGATCTGGTGGGGTCCGGGCGGACGCGGCGAGACTGGCGTTCCGGCCTCGTCGAGCCTTGCCCACAACAATGCGAATTCGGCCCAGGCGCGCCGCCCGCCCATATCCGCCACATGCCGCGGCCGTTTCCATGGCGGATCGCCACCCAGCCTCACCCGCATCCTCGCCCAGCGGTCCGGAAACGACCAGATCAAGGGCAGGAGCGCGAATGCGAGCACGCCCAGCACGACAGCGGCGAACCATGCCGTCAATCCCAGTGCGATCCTGGCGATTACCGGCAGGTCCGCGAACCAGAGCGACAGCGTCTCAGCCATGATGCCATCCCTTCGGCGAGGATCGAGGGATATTTGACCTGCCGCCGAACCTTCATCCAGCGGCCATTGGAACTGCGGCGACGATCTTCCCGGCCCAGCCGGCCGGGAGATTGGCGGATCATACTGCCATTGCCGCGCCGGATTCGCAAAGTTCAACGCCGTCCCGGCGCCCGCCGGGTCTGTCTACTTGCGCAGGCGAGCGACAAGTTTCATCGCCGGGGTCATCGCCAGGGCCACGACGAACCCGGTCGCCAGCCCCGCGATCGTCAGGATGGCGGCATGCGCGACCCATGCGAGCGTCGCACCGGCCGAGCCGTCGAACAGTGCCTCTATCGCGAGTGCGGCCTCGACCTGATGAAGCCAGTTCTCGACCGGCGCAATGCCATGGGCGACGATGCCGGCTCCCACCCAGAGCATGGCTGCGGTGCCCACATAGCCCAGAAGCTTCAGGAAAACCGGCATGGTCCTGACGATCGCCCGGCCGATCGCGCGGGTGAACGCGCCGTTCCTCTTGCGCGCCAGCCAGACGCCGAAATCGTCGGCCTTCACGATCACGGCGACGAAGCCGTAGACCGCGAACGTGATGCCGGCGCCCACTGCGAGCAGGACGGAGATCTGCGCGGCAATCGGCATGTGGGTGACGGTGGAATAGGTGATCGCCACGATTTCCGCCGAAAGGACGAAGTCGGTGCGGATCGCCCCGGCCGTGCGAATTCGCTCGAGTTCGTCCGGCGAGATTTCTTCCGCCTGCTCGATGTCGGCGGCCTCCTGGCCGTGGCCGGCAAACATGGTGTGGACCTTTTCGTAGCCCTCGAAGCACAGGAAGGCTCCGCCCACCATCAGCAGCGGCTCGATCGCCCAGGGCGCGAAGTAGCCGAGCAGAAGCGCCACCGGCGCGAGGATCACGATCTTGTTGAAGAGCGATCGCCTGGCGATGTTCCAGATGATCGCGAATTCGCGTTTCGGATCGAGCCCGACCACGAATTTCGGGGTTACCGCCGCATCGTCGATGACGATCCCGGAGACCTTTCCGCTCGTCTTCGCGACCTGGGCGGGCACGTCGTCAAGCGTGGCGGCGGTGATCTTGACGAGCGCAGCCACGTCGTCGAGCAGGGCGAGAATTCCGGTGGCCAATTGACTCTCCTGCTGGCGGGTCTTGCGGGATGATCGTGCGCGACTGCTTGCTATACCAATTTCGGCTGCCAGACCACTCTTGCCGCAGTGGTCTGCCTGCCGATCTGCCCATGGCCGCCGCGCGCCCGTCACCGCCTTGGCTCCGGCAATCGGCGTTGTTTGGCCCGGCGACACAACAGGCGGGGAGCCTCGCCAGGCGCCTTGACGGCCCGGACGCCGGCTTGACCGCGAGACAGGCGGGGTGGAAGAGTTGCGCCCCTCAGGTTCCGCACGCCGGCACGCGGCGATCGGTTTCATTCCCAGGGGCAACATGAACAGAGACATTGCAGACTGGTTGGTCGGCCTTTCCGATCCGGCGGGGCCGGGGCGCCGACTGCCGGGGCCGGCGCCCGATCCGAAGCAATTCGCGATCCTTTGCGACCAGGCCGAGGCGCATGGCGTGCTTGCGCTGGTTCTTGCCAATGGGGCAGACCGCTTCGCTGCGCCCCAACTGGACGAATTGCGTCAGTCGGCCTTGTCGCGGCGCACCGCGATGTATGGCTTCAGCGTGATGCTGCGCCAGCGTGCGCGCGCGCTCATGTCCTTTCGCGGCCTGGCGAAACTGCGCGCCACGATCATCAAGGGCATGACCTTCGCCGACCGGATATATCCCGATCGCGCGCTGAGGCGGTTCACCGACATCGACGTGCTGATCGACCCGGACGATCTCGACGAGGCCGAACGCGCATTGTCGCGGCTGGGATACGTGCTCGCCAATGCCCGACCGCCCGGACCGCTGGGCAAGTCGACCTGCCGCAATTGGGTCGATGCCGCCAGCGGCGATGTGGTCGTCGATCTTCAGGTCGATCTCGTCCATTCATCCTCGGTGCAACGCGGCGTGTCGCTCGGCTATCGCGAACTCGCCGGCGGCGAGCCGACCCGTCCTGCCGCGCTGCTGCTGATTGCGCTGATGCATGCCGCCATGCACCAGTTCGAACGCCTCATCCAATTGGTGGATGTCCTGCAGGCGGCGCGAGCGCTCGACGACGAGGCCGATTTCGCCGCGTTGGTGGACCGCTGCGGCGCGCATCTGGTCGCGACGTCGGGCCTCACGCTGGCGGGCGATGTCTTCGCCGAGCCCCGATGCCATGCCCTGGCCACGAGATTTGAGGCAATTCGCAACCGGCGCCTGGCGCACTGGCTCATTCCTCCCGGATTGGCCGTGAGCGATATCGAACGTCCTGCAATCGCCACGATATTGCGCCGGCGGCTCTACCGGGAACTGCTCAAGCAGCCTGCCTTGGCCGCGGACTGATGCAGGAATGACACGCGGATCGGAATTCCACCTTCAATTTCAAATTGTTGCGGGTGCATTATTGAGTGTTCAAATCGCGGTCGTTATCTGGTCGATGTCAATTAAGAGTTGAACCACCAACGGGGGCGATGCGTGGAAGACAACAAGACCGACGAGCAGTCGATCAGCCGGCGCAGGCTTTTGAAGATCGCCGGCGCTGGCGGGGTCGTGGTGCTGACACTGGCGCTGCCGGGGCAGTGGACCAGGCCGATCGTGGAAACGATTTTCGTGCCGGCGCATGCCCAGGCTTCGCCCTTGCCGACGACAACCGCCACGTCATCGACGACCGGCACCTCGTCAACGACCGACACCTCGACGTCGAGCAGTACATCGACAAGAACGTCGAGAACGTCGGCCTCGACGACAACGCCCGTCCCGTAGATGCAAATTCGGGTCTGGCCGTCCGCCTGAGACCGCAGCGGGAAACGCGAGCGCAGGCCGGCGCTTGATCATCGGGTGCCGCGATCCTGTGGGCTTTGGCGCTGCCTGACTGGCGACCGGTCGCCAGCCGGCGCGCCAATCTTGTTTCGCGCCAATCCTGTTCACGGGTTGCCGGGGGCGTCGGGTTCGGCATGGCCAGCGTTCGACATAAGCCTGAACGGGTCCTTTCGATGATGTTCCAGACTTCGCTGCGTTTCGGATCGAGCGAGACAAGTGTTTCCTATCCCGCGGCGCTGAGGCCCGAATTCACGGCTCTGATCGGGGCCGGTGATCGGCTGACAGGGCCGCCGGCCAGCGGAATCAGGATCGCGGCCGATGGCGCCAATCATTTCGTACTGACTTGCGACCGCATCCCGGAATTCCGTGAACGCCTGGCGCGCGCCGACGTGCTGCGCTTCACGCTCGATCTCATCGTGCCGGACCTGATCGACGGGCTCGACGACCGGGTCGCCATTCACGCTGCGTCGGTCGCGTATGACGGCAAGGCCGTTCTGATCGCAGGCAAGAGCGGCGCCGGCAAGTCGACCCTCGCGGCTTGGCTCGTCGAGTGCGGCTGCGCCTATCTGTCGGACGAGGCCGCAGCCCTTGCTGCCGACAACAGGATCGAGGGGCTGCGGCGGCCGCTCATCGTCAAGCCGGATGTCGTTGACCTCGCTCTCGGCTTGAACTGGATTGCGGCTTCCTATCGCGTGGCGGAGAGCGGAAACCTGATTGTCGCCCCGCCCCCGGCGGATGTTCGGGCAGAGCCGGCGCCATGCGGCCTGGTCATTGTTCCCGAATTCTCCCGCGAGGCGCCGGCGAGGCTGAAACTGCTTTCGGCGGCGCGGGCTGCGACCTTGCTGATGTCCTGCAATCTGAACGCCCGCAATCTCGACGATCACGGGCTCGACAGTATCCTGACGCTCGTGCGTTCGGCGCCGGTGGTGCAGTTTCGATATTCGCGCCAGGCGGAGATCGAGGCTGTCGCGCAGAAACTCGTGGCCGGCCTCTGCCCGCAGACGCTTGAACCCATGGCTGCGGAGGATTTCCTGGGCGCCCTCAACGCCGTGCTGGAGGCGCTGCCGCCCGCCGGTACGGCGCTCCCGGCAAACGATCCCGTGAAGTCGGCCCCCATGGCGACGCCAAGCTATCCCGCCGCTACGCCGAAACGAACGGAACCGGTCAAGCTGACGATCGGCATGGCGACCTATGACGATTACGATGGAGTCTATTTCTCGATTCAGGCCCTGCGCCTTCAGCATGCCGACTGCCTGGTCGACGCCGAGATCGTCGTTGTGGACAACAATCCGGGAGGGTCTGCCGCACAACCCCTCAAGAACCTGGAACATTACGTGCCGAATTATCGCTATGTCCCGGTCGCGGACCGATCCGGAACCGCAGTCCGCGAGCAGGTTTTCCAGGAAGCCGCCGGGCGGTTGGTGCTGTGCATGGATTGCCACGTCCTGCTCATGCCGGGGGCGCTTAAAGCGCTGATCGATTATTTCGACGCCAATCCGCATACCGACGACCTCTTGCAGGGCCCCCTCGTCTATGACGATCTCAGGACGAGGAGTTCACATTGGGTGCCGGTATGGGGCGAGGGCATGTTGGGCCAGTGGCGGAACGACGAGCGCGCCGACGACCCGAATGGCGAACCTTTCGAGATTCCGATGCAGGGGCTCGGCCTGTTCGCCGCCAGGCGGGAGTCGTGGCTAGGCTTCAATCCCGCCTTCCGTGGTTTCGGCGGCGAAGAGGGCTATTTGCACGAGAAATACCGCAAAGCCGGTCGCAAAACGCTCTGCATTCCCGCGCTCGGCTGGGTGCATCGTTTCGAGCGACCGATGGGCGTGAATTACGCCAATCGTTGGGAAGACCGGATATTCAATTATCTCTGCGGATTTCACGAACTGGGCATGCCAAGCTGGGAAATGGAGGAGCACTTCGTATCATTTCTCGGCCAGGAGACCGCCCTGCCATTGCTGGCGTCGGCGCGCCGCATGCTCTTTGAAAATATCGGCGCGAAATAAAGGCCCGGTTGCAGCCAGATGACAAGCCCCGTTCGTTCGCGCAACCGGCTCAGGCACAAGGGCGTCCCCTTGGATACCCCGGCCAGGGCCGGGCGTGACGCCCGGGCCGCAAAGCGCCGGTCATGCTATCGGGGCAAGCGCCGATTCGCGTGGCGCGACGACAAGGCTTCCCGCGCTCAACAAGTTCGCAATTGTCTGCCGAACATCGCCAGAAATCGCTTCGCCGGCTTCGGGATAGGCGTCGGTGAGGTGAGCGATGATCTCCGCCTCGGTCCTCACCCCGTCGCAGAGTTGCCAGATGACCGCGGCGGTCTCGTTGAGGTAGGTGGCCTTCTTTCCCGTCCGATCATAGACAATCGCTTCGCCGTCGATTTCCTCGAAACGAACGCCCTGGCGGGGACGCGGCCGGATTTCACTGTTGCTCATCAAGACAATCCAGATCTGCGTAAGCTGTTGCGATATCTTACAATTCGCCATGCCGATTTGGCAAGCCGGAATTGGCTCGCATCCGGATGCGCATCGGGTTCCGGCGAGGCGTTGCGCAGCGGGCGGCCCGGAAACGAACGAGCCTTCGTGTGTGATGCGAAAGGGGCTGCTATGCGTCGAGCCGTGGCATTGTTTGTCGAGGACAGGGACAATCTGATCCTCCAGTCCCATTGTCTCCACCAATCCTGGCGGCATATTGGCGCAAAGGACACCGATCTCGTCTTCATGGGCCCCCGGACCGCCCTGGAGCGGCTGCCGGACGACGTCGTCAAGGTCGTGCAACCTGCCGCAACGGACAACCCCGAATGGCGCGGCTATGTCTATGTCAATTCGATCGCCTGCCTCGCCCATCCGAGCGCATCGGTCCTGGACGACTACGATGCCGTCTTGCGCACCGATGTCGATACATTCCTGACGCCGGCCTGGAACCGCTTCCGGCCGGAAGGCCTTTTCTCCGGCCTCGGCCATTATTGCAACGATGACGAAACGTCGGCGAACCTGCGCCGGATCGCGCGCGAGCAGGGGTTAACGCATCGCGGCGTCACCAATATCGGTTCGACGCTCTACGGTCCGCCTGGGCTGCTGCGCGATATCTGCCGCCTGGCGACCGAATTGTCCCTCTACATCAGAACAGTCGAGTTCAAGGATCATCCTGGCGCCTGGCCCGGGTGGTATGGCGCAGTCGCAACGCTCTATGCGACCGAGATTGCGGTGAACCACCTCGATTCGGGCTTTTCGGTGCCGGGCGAGCATTTGCTGGACTATTATTCGGAGTCGGCCGATCCGGTCGACGATCACCCGCACATTCATTGCTGGCATACGGACCAGCTCTTCTCCAAGTTCGTTTTCTGCGATGGAGGCTATCGCGACGTCGACGAGGCAAGTCTCGATCTCGGCGTCATCCGCGAATATTGCCTTGCCATGGCGCTGCGGGCGCGCCGGAGATTTCCAGGATGAAATCCTGCACATTGAGCGGCAATCGAAGCCGCTTTTGGCGGTAACCGCCGAAGGATACAGGGGGGCGGGAAGCCGGAAATGCGCGTATTGGTAACCGGCGGGGCCGGATATGTCGGAAGCCATACGCTGCTGCCGCTGCTTCGCGCACGGCACCATGTGCTGGTCTTCGATAATTTCTCGAACGGATCGCCCGAGGCGCTGCGTCGCGTGAAGCAGTTGTCGAATGCCGACTTCGATGTTTGCGCGGGTGATATCCGGGATGCGCAAAAGCTGGAGCAGGCTTTTGGCGAATTTCGTCCGGACGCCGTGATCCACCTGGCGGGCCTCAAATCCGTGGGCGAATCCGACCGAAGGCCACTCGAATATTATTCGCAGAATGTGGTTGGCAGCATTGAATTGCTGAAGGCGATGCAGCGGCATCATTGTCGGAAGATCGTCTTCTCTTCCTCGGCGACAGTCTATGGGGAAGCCAGATATCTTCCCTGTGACGAAGAACATCCAACGCTTCCATTGAAGCCATATGGACGCACAAAGTACTTCATTGAGCAGATCATTCGCGACTGGTCATCGGCCGAAGCCGGTTCCAGCGCTGTCCTGCTTCGATATTTCAATCCGGCGGGTGCGGATGCGTCCGGGCGGATCGGTGAAGACCCGATCGGCGTTCCCGCCAATCTGGTGCCCTATATCGCGCAAGTTGCCACCGGCAGGCTCGCCAGCTTGAGGATTTTCGGCGGCGACTACGAAACCCGGGACGGCACCGGGGAACGCGACTTCGTCCATGTCGAGGATCTGGCGCGCGCTCATGTGGCGGCGATCGACCATGTCGCAAGAAGCCCTGGCTGCGAGGCGATCAATGTCGGCGCGGGATCGGGCGCCACGGTCCTCGAGATGGTGAAGGCCTTCGAAAAGGCCTCGGGCATGCCGATCCCCTTCACGATCGCCGCAAGACGCGAGGGCGATGTCTCGCGCAGTCTTGCAGCAGCCAGGAAGGCAGAATCCATGCTCGGCTGGAAGGCCGAACGCGACATCGCCGATATCTGCGAGACCGCGTGGCGGTGGCAGTCCGGCAATCCGGACGGCTATGGCAATCGGAAATAGCTTCGGCCGGCTCGCATCTGTCATTCCGCTGTGGCTTCGCAATGGCGGCGGCGACGCAGATCGTTCGCGCCGGCTTGCATGCACGGGTCGACCAGACTGTTCAATCGTGTCGGCAAGCGGCTTGTGCTCACTCCGGCCGGCGAGACGCTGACGGTCCGCGTCAGGAAGACGATCTCCAGCTTGCCGCATCCTTCGAAACGGCCTCCCGCCCTCAGGCTTGCGGGCGTTGCGGGTCCGCAAGCCTGACCACTATGCAACAACTCATCCCTACAAGCTCAGGATGAGGGCGGAGCAGCGGCGCGATCCGGCAGACCTCACACAAAGGATCGATCGGGACGGCGCGCGGACAGGCACGGCATCCTCTTCTCCCCCTGGGGGGAAGGTGGCCCGAAGGGCCGGATGAGGGGAATTATGCAATGGGATCAGGAGCTTCCCTTCCACCTCACCCTGAGCTCGTCGAAGGGCGAGGTGGAAGGCCACGAACCCAGCGCGTTCTCCACCCTCGTGGTTCGACAAGCTTCTGTAATTGCGGTCAATAGGGTTGCGTATCCGGGCTTCGCGCTTCTGTCCGCGGGTC
>WGMQ01000104.1 GCA_016125005.1 bacterium
CGGCGGCGGCGAGCAGGGCTTTCATCGTGTGGGCGGCGCCGCTTAGAAGCGGATGGCCTTCTCCTTGTCTATACGGGCGAGGAAGTCGTCGAGGGAGATGGCACCGAGTTCGCCCTCTGTCTGGGAGCGGACGGCCACGGAGCGTGAGGCTTCTTCCTTCTCGCCGACGACGAGCAGGTACGGGATGCGCATGTTGCGCCCGTCGCGAATCTTGGAGCCGATCTTCTCGGCGCTGAAATCGCGTTCGGCGCGCACGCCGTGGCGGCGAAGCGTGTCGAACACCTCGGTGGCGTAGCCCTCGTACTTGTCGCTGATGGTCAGCACGCGGGCCTGCACCGGAGCGAGCCACGTCGGGAAGTTGCCGCCGAAGTGCTCGATCAGGATGCCGAAGAAACGCTCGAAGCTGCCGAAGATCGCGCGGTGCACGACCACCGGTTGCTCGTCCTCATTGTTGCGATTCACGAACTTGAGGCCGAAGCGAGCGGGGAGCTGATAGTCGAGCTGGATCGTGGCGGTCTGCCACTCGCGGTTGAGGCAATCGCGGACGATGAAGTCGATCTTCGGGCCGTAGAAGGCGCCGTCACCGGCATTGATCTTGAACTCCATGCCGTTGGCGCGGATGGAATTCTCGAGAGCCTTCTCGGCGCGATCCCAGGTTTCCTTCTCGCCGAGGAAATCGTCGGGGCGAGTGCTCAAGAACACCCGCGCGAACTCCATGCCGAAGGCTGTATAGACACGCTTGATCAGGCTGATGAGCTGCGTGATCTCCTGCTCGATCTGCTCCTGGGCCAGGAAGATGTGCGCGTCGTCCTGACAGAACTGGCGGACGCGCGTGAGGCCGCCCAGCGTGCCGGAGGCCTCGTTGCGGTGCAGCACGCCCTGGTCGTGGATGCGCAGCGGCAATTCGCGATAGCTGCGGCGCCGGTCGCGGAACACCAGCATGTGCGACGGACAGTTCATTGGCTTCAGCGCGTAGGTTCCGTTCGCGGCGCTTTCCATCGTCACGAAGACCCCCGGGGCCTTCTCGAAGAGGTTCCAGTGCTTGCCGCCGACCTGCTTCAGCTTGAGGAGGAAGGAGAGGCGCGCGCTTGCGGTCGTCAGCTTGGCCAGCTCGGCCTTTGCCGTGTTCCACTCCTCGGCGGGGACTGCCGTTGCCGCCTCTGCCTCAAGACGTGCGGCCCACTGCGCGATGTCTGCGGCTTCGAGCGTGCGCGAGTCCTGGCCTGGCACCACGAACATGTTGTCGCGATAGTGATCCCAGTGCCCCGACATGCGGAACAGGTCCACCTTGAAGAGCATCGGCGTGAAGACTTCCTCGTAACCCTCTTCACGGCACAGCTCCGACATCATGCGCGAGAGCTGCTTGTACATGAGGTTGCCCTTGTTGAGCCAGAAGGTCTCGCCCGGTGCCCAGTCATGGTGCATGAAAAGCTCAAGCTCGCGACCGAGCTTGCGGTGGTCGCGCTTCTTGGCTTCCTCCAGCATTTGCAGGTGCCCAGCCAGTTCCTTCTCCGTGAAGAAGGCGGTGCCCTTCACGCGGGTCAGCTGGTCATTGCGCGCATCACCCTTCCAGTAGGCACCCGCGACGCTCATCAGCTTGAAGGCCTTGAAGATGCCGGTCGTGGGGACGTGGGGACCGCGGCACAGGTCCACGAACTCCCCCTGCTTGTAGGCGGAGATGGTGTCGCCCTCGGGAATGCGCTCGATGAGGTCGAGCTTGTACTTCTCGCCGCGGGCGGAAAAGAGCGTCCGTGCATCGTCGCGCGAGAGGACGATGCGCTCAATAGGGAGCGCTTCCTTCACGATTTCGGCCATGATCTTCTCGATGGCATCGAAGTCTTCGGGGGTGAGGGGCGGCTCGGTCTTGATGTCGTACCAGAAGCCTTCCTCGGTGGGCGGACCGTCTTCGAGCAGCGCGTTCGGACGCAGGCGCTTGACCGCCTGGGCCATGAGGTGCGTGCAGGAGTGACGGAGGATTTCCAGCGCCTCGGGGGACTTGGCCGTCAGGATGGAAACGGCGGCGTCCTTGGCGATGGGTGCGGATAGATCCTTGGGAACACCGTCGACCAGCACGGCCACCGCTGCCTTGGCCAGACCGGCGCCAATCGACCCGGCGATCTGGGCGCCCGTGGTCGGTCCGTCGAAAGTCTTCACGGAACCATCGGGGAGCGTGATCTGAACTGGTTGGGAAGAGGCGACAGTCATGGGAAAAAGTCTCGCATCAGGTCTGGAATGAATCGGGCGGGAAGTGTTACGAAGCCATGGCACGGCGCCAAGCGGATTGATGGCGACGATAGGTGAAGCGGCGTTATCGGGATGTGTTGGAGCAGCGGACCCGCAGGATCAGTCGTCGATGCAGCAAAGATCGGGTGGCGGGCGCAACTTCCCTTGATCTTGTCGCGGGGCAGGAATCATGCGGTGTCGCGGCAATCCTTGTCGTGGCTGGCAAGGCGCGATGCACCCTCTCCCAGGCAGGTTTTCCGCTCATGCTCCGATCTCTCATCCTTTGCTGTACGTTGGCGACCGTCACGGTCTCCGCCCTTCCCACGTCTCTTCCGGCCCAGGGGACCAGCACCTCGCTGGGGACGATCAAACCCCAATACACGCGCCGCGCCAGCACCATCGTGGTGCTGCCATTCAATGTGACCGGCTCGACGGTCGAGTCCGACACGATTCCCCGGATCCTCCGGAACGATCTGGACCTCAGCGGTCTCTTCAAGGTCGTGGAGGCTGACGATCGCGCGCGGCAAATCCTGATCGACGAGTCGAAGCTGAACGCTTTCTACGCGGATCGCTGGAAGGCGCTGGGGGCCGAGTACGTGCTCCGCGCCATGGTGCGCGACACCCCCGACGGCAAGTATCGCGTGGTGGTGAATCTCACCGAGGTGGATTCCGGCGCCCTGGTGTTCAACTCGCGGACCTTCGAGGCGACGAAGCAAAACATGCGCGGCCTCGCCCACATGATTTCCGATGCGGTGATGGACTCGACCAAGTCTGTCGATGGCATCTTCCAGACGCGTCTACTCTATGTGACCGAGAAGGTGCGCGGTACCAAGGAGATCGGCATCATGGACGCCGACGGCTTCAACCAAGCGGCGCTGACCTCCTATGGCCGCATTGCCACGGGGCCGGTTTGGGGCGCCAAGGGTGGCGAGTACTACTTCACCTCCTACCACCGCAATCGCGCCATTATCTACGGCCAGCAGCTCGGCCTGACGAACTCCTTCACGATTGTCCCCAACGGCCAGCCCTGGGAGATCGCAGCCCACGGCGGCACGAATCATTCGCCCGCCTGGAGCCCCGCAGGGGGGCGCTTGGCGGTGGTGCTCAGCAAGGATGGCAATTCGGAGATCTATACCTGCGATCGCGGTGGAAAGGGGCTCCAGCGCCTGACGAAGACCGCCTATACCGAGGGCAGCCCCACCTGGTCCCCCGATGGACGCAAGGTGGCCTTCACCTCGAACGAGGCCGGCGGCGTGCACCTATTCATGATGAATGGCGACGGCTCGAACCGCCAGCGCCTGACGACGCGCGGCTCATGGAACGACGCCGTTTCCTGGTCGCCGAAGGGTGACCGGCTCGTCTTTGTCTCGCGCGAAGGCGGAGTGAATGACATCTACAGCTACGATCTTGTGACCAAGGCCTATCGCCGTCTCACGCAGGGTCAGGGGAACAACGAGAGCCCCGTTTGGGCTCCCAACGGAGTACACGTTGCCTTTAGCTCCAACAGAAGTGGAACGTGGCAAGTGTACATGATGCTGGACGACGGCTCGGGACAGAAGCAGCTTACCACTTCAGGAAGAAATACACAGCCCGATTGGGGCCCAGGAGTGAACTAAGTTGAGTCCATTGATTGCCGTTACCCGCCGGATCACCGGCCAGTGGGAAGAGCGCCTTCGCGCCGCAGGCTGCGAACTGCGCCTTCCGCCCGCCGGTGCCGACGCCCCCATGCCGCGCCCCCAGCTCCTTGAGCACATCAAGGGAGCCGATGGCGTGCTCGCCATGCTGACCGATCGTTTTGACGCCGAGGCATTCGACGCCGCTGGCCCGCAGCTCCGCGTCGTGGCCAACTACGCCGTCGGCTTCAACAACATCGACACGGCGGAGGCAACCCGCCGTGGTGTCGCCGTGACCAACACGCCCGACGTGCTGACCGCGGCGACCGCCGACATCGCCTGGGCGCTGCTCATGGCGTCGGCCCGTCGACTCGGCGAGTCGGAGCGCGACCTGCGCGCCGGAAAGTTTCATGGCTGGGGACCGAACGACTATCTCGGCATGGATCTCGACGGCAAGACGCTGGGCATCCTCGGGCCGGGACGCATCGGCACTGTCATCGCCAAGCGTTCCATCGGCTGGGACATGAAGGTACTTTACGCGCACCCGACGGGAAAGCCGGACTTCGAGAGGGAAACCGGCGCCAAGAACGTCGCGCTCGACCAGTTGCTGCGTGAGTCCGACTTCATCGTCTCGGCTCTCCCGCTGAACGATCGCACCAAGCACCTGATCGGCGCGCCGCAGTTCGCCATCATGAAGAAGACAGCCGTGCTGGTGAGCGTTGGCCGCGGCCCGGTCATCGACGAGGCGGCGCTTGTGACGGCGCTGCGCGAGAAGCAGATCTTCGCCGCCGGACTTGACGTCTACGAGTTCGAGCCCAAGCTGGCCGACGGGCTGATGCAGCTTGAGAACGCCGTGCTGCTCCCGCACATCGGCAGCGGTTCAGTCGGTGCACGCGCCGACATGGCCATCATGGCCGTGGACAATATCCTCGCGGCGGTTTCCGGCAAGCGCCCGCCCCAGCTCGTCAACAGCGACTGGCAGCCAAAGACAGGAGCCTGACCTAATGCGCCTCTGCGTGATGGGAATCGGTCCTTATCCGACCGAACCGGGAGCCATCGCCACCTCACCGGCGATTCGCACCCGCCTGTTCGTGGAGGCGCTCAAGGCAACCAAGTATGAGATCGTCGTCGTCCTGTTGGAGGACGCCGTTCGCAAGTCGGTACCGATCCCCGGGGTGGCCGCCGCCGTGGCCGTCACCCCGGAGGACATCATGGATCCGGAGCGGCTCGGCGGAATTGTCGAGCTGGGATTTCTGCGCGCCGTGTTCGGCGTCGGATCGCTCATGCCCGCAACCGCGGCCTGTCGCCTGGCGACGGCCCGCGATCTTTCCTGCTGGGTGGACCTGAACGGTGACCCCATTGCCGAGCTGCACGCCATGCAGCTTCGTCAGGGTGGGAAGCCCGACGCGGTGGCACGCGACCATGTGTGGAAGTTGACCCGCGAGGCACTGCTCCGCGGCGACATGTTCTCCGCCGTGAGCGGTCCGCAGCGCCACGGGCTGATGGGTCAGCTCGGGTTGCTCGGTCGCTTCGGCACCGACTGGGAGGTCAGTCGCCGCGTGATCGACCTGCCCGTCGGGGTTCCGCCCACCTGGACGGAAGAGACCGCGAAGCCTGCATTCCCCGAGGCCCTGCGTGAGCGCGGTCTCACCGAGTCGACGCGCTACCTTTTCTTCGGCGGAAGCTGGAACGTTTGGATCGACGAGGTGGCGATGGGGCGAGCCCTTGATCGCGTGCTGGAGCAGGACCCGGAGCTGCACATCGTGTTTGCGGGCATTCCGACGGGACCATCGGGCGACCACGTTCGACAGGCGATCCTGAAGGCCATCGCCGCGCACGAGAAGCGCGTGGTGGAACTCCCGCCCAATGCCGCCATCTCGGAGCACGAACTGCTCGCCTGGGCGGCCTCGGCCCTCAAGATGGATCGTGACATCCCCGAATCGGAGACGGGGACGCGCAACCGGCTCCTCCCCATGATGCGCTGGGGAACCCATCCGGTGACGACCATGCTGGCGGAGTTGGAGACGCTCCTCGTCGCCCAAGGCCTCGCCACCGGAGTAGAAGTCGCCGACTGGGAGCGTGCCGCGAAGGAACTCGCCATCGTGGTCCGCCGGACTCCCGAGGAGCGCGAGCAGGCGGTGCGCCGTGGCCGCGAGTGGCTTCGCAGCATTACCTTCCAAGCGCTCGGCCCGCCGATGTATTCGTGGCTGGCCGCGGGCGCGCCGCGCTGGCCGGCGTCCCCCTGCGACGGAATGCTCGATCGCTGGGCCGCGTTCCCTGCGGAACCCGAAAAGCTCTTTCCCCCCGCAAAGCGGAAGCGACTCTGGTTCTGAGAATCCCTCTCAGGAGCCACCAAGATGGAATTTCCCCACTTTTCGCCGCGTCGCCTGCTGGGCCGGACCGGCTTTGTTGCTTCGCGTCTCGGCATCGGAGATCTGGCGGATCGCTCCATCGCGAAGGCCGATCTGGTTTCGTGGCTGCACCGCCTGATGGACGCGGGGCTCAACGTGATCGACACGGCCCCGGGTTATGAGAGCGGGTACAGCGAGGAAGTCGTCGGTGCCGCGCTCAAGGGGCGCCGGGAAGGCATGTTCCTCGTGGACAAGATCGACCTGAAGGACCAGCCCGTTGCCCCGCAGGTCGAGGGTTCGCTGAGAGCCCTCGACGTGGAAGCCATCGACCTGATGGTGTTCCACGGGGTTTCCTCCCTCGCCGAATGGGAACGCCTCGCCGCGTCGGGCGGTCCGTTTGACGAGCTGGATGACTGCATCCGCGCGGGCAAGGCGCGGTTCGCCGGGATTTCCTGCCACGATCCCGTCGCACTGTCGGCAGCGATCAGGTCTGGTCGCTGCGACGTGGTGCTGTTTCCCGTGGGCGCAGCGGTGGACCGTCGCTACATCAGGGAATGCCTCCCTCTTTGCCGCGAGCACGGCGTCGGCTCGATTTGCTTCAAGACGTTCGGCGCGGGGAAGCTGCTTGGCGACACCATGGGCTACGGCGTACCGCTCAAGGAACGGCCCCGTGGCAAGGTCGGAAGCGGCGGCGCCGACGTGGTCGCGTCCGAATTGCCGCGTCTCACCGTGGAGGCCTGCGTGCGCTATACGCTGACGATCGATCCCGACGTGGCCCTGCTGGGACTCAGCATGCCGAACGAGCAGGACGCGGCGCTACTGGCCGCCGCGGCATTTCTCCCCATGTCTCCCGACGAACTGGCAGCCACCGAGGAGGCCGCCGCCATCGCCATCCAGGGCAAGGGGCGGATTCACTGGAACCCCGACACGACGAGGCCGCATTGAGCGATGACCGCCATGGACCAGGAGTTTCGCGACAATCCTCACGACAAGGTCTTCCGGGAAACCTTCTCCAGCCCGGAAGCGGCAGCGATGCTGTTCCGGCGCGTGCTCCCTCCGATCATCGCCGATGGCTGCGACTGGGATAGCCTCGAACTCATTCCTAACGCCTGGGTGAGCCAGGACTTCAAGGATCGCCGCGGCGACCTGCTCTATCGAATCCAGCACCGGAGTGTGGAGGTTCACATCCGCCTCCTTTTCGAGCACCAGAGCTCCCCCGACCCGCGGATGCCGCTTCGGATCCTGGACTACATGGTACGTATCTGGGAGGAAGCGATACGCGAGAACGGCAACGCACCGCCCGTCGTGCCGATTGTCCTCTATCAGGGCGTCGCCCCGTGGAACGCACCCGACAGCATCAGCGGGATGCTTCACCTGAGCCCCGAGGGACAGGCGGCCTTCGGCCCGTACCTACCGGACTTTCGGCTGGAAATCGTTGAACTGCGACACTTTACGTTGGAGGAACTGCGGGCGCTTGAGGAGGTGGGGATTATCCTCGGTCTGATGCAAGCCGTCATGCAGGAACCGGCCACGTTCCTGAAAACGCTTGAAGGGTTGGCATCGCGGATGCATGAGATTGGTAGTGCAAGGGGAGTGGGGCGACTGCTGGATCTCGCCCTGCGATACCTCTACTTCACCGAAACCAAAGTGCCACGCTCCCGAATCAAACAAGCCATCGTCACGGGATCGGACCGCCAGATCGGAGAAAAGTACATGACACACGCCGAGGAACTGATTCTTGAAGGGCGAGTCAAGGGTCGTGCTGAGGGCCGGGCTGAGGGCCGGGTTGAAGGCGAAGCGCTTTCGCTTCGGCGGAATGTGATGCGGGTACTTCTGCTCAAGCACGGTGTGGGTGCGGAGGCGTTTCGCGAGCGCGTAGAGGCTGTCTCGGAAGTTGAGACGCTGGAACACTTCTTGGAGGCGGCGGTTCTCTCGTCATCGCTGGACGACTTCGCCCGGGTGATCTAACAGCTCTATTCCTCTTCGAGACCTCTTGCCGCGCCGCGGGGACTTCGGCAGCGTTCCCGCCATGAACCGAACCGAACGTCCCGACATCCTTCATGGCCCTTGGCTGGCTCCCGCCATCTACCTGCTGTTCTGCGTCGCCTATGCTCTCGTTGTCGTCCCGACCTGGGGATGGACATACTGGGATTTTGGCGACGGCAACTATCTATACATCGCGCGTCGTGTTCGCGAGGGATTGGTCCTCTATCGCGACATCCTGGCCCCGCAGCCACCGCTGCACACGTTCGCGGGCGTGGTGGCGCAATCGTTGGGCGAGACGCTCTGCGGCTCGGCGCTCATCGGCGCGCGTCTATACGGTCTGCTGGTGCGGCTGCTTGCGGGATACGGACTGATGCTGCTGGCGTGGCGCTTCTACGGCTGCCCGTTCCGCGCGCTCGTCGCTGCGGCGATCTGGCTCGCGCTCCCCATCGGGTTCTGGTGGTCGATCGGCTACCAGAGCGAGAATCTTGAAAACGTTTTCCTGATCTTTGCGCTCTACTTCCTCCTGCCGTGGAGTCAGCGCGGCGCCCTCTTGGCGGGACTTTGCAGCGGCCTCGCCTGCCAGTGCAACATGACAGGGCTTCCATTCATGATGGCGAACGCGCTCTTTCTGGCATTCCGCAAGCCGCGGCTTCTCCCGGCTTATCTGGGTGCGGGATTCGGTGTCTTCGCAGGCATCGGCATCGTCGCGAATGTGATGACGGACGGCTATTATCTGACCAACGTGATCCTCAACCAGGTCGGGACATTCCCGCGCACAGACATCCTTCAGGCGATGAGTCCCACCGGCAACGACAGCTTCCTCCAGTATGCGGTGCGGAAGGTTGGCGGCGAGGCCTGGAAGGTGCTCGATCTGGAGGGTGGGCTGATCATCGCGGCCATGATCGGAGCGCTCATGGCGCTCGGAAATTCAGCGGAACAGGAACGCGACCAGTGGCTTCGGACCGAGTTTCTTTGCTGGTCCTTCATCGGAATGCTGCTGTCGATCTGCTTCACGGCCAAGGGCGGCACGGTGAACTACATCTTCTCGCTCGGCGAGCCCGGCGTGGCTCTCTTTGCGGCGGGGGCGTTCGTGGCACTCTGGCGCTGGGGAGTTCCGGCAGGACGCGCCGCCTGGTCCAAGCTGTCTATACACGACACGCGGATGTTCCTCCGCCCGCTGCTGACGCTCCTGGTGATCGCGCTTCCGTGGCTGCCAGCCTGGTACAACATCCGGGCCACCCTGCATGAGGTCCAGTCGGAGCTGCCCGAGACGGAGGTGCTCCACCTTAAGCTATTCATCGAGGAGTACGCAAAACCGGGCGACACGATCCTCGCACCTCCGTTTTATGCGTGGCTGACGGGCACCAATGTGGCGGGCGAGATTGCCGAAAACTATATCTGGAACATCAAGTACATGAACGAATCGTTCGACGCCCAGGTCTACGGCAAACCGCTGGGCGAGGGCGCCGCGAAGATGGAGGAGGTCGCCGCATTACTCCGCGAGCAGAAGGCAAAGGTCGTGCTCCTTGATCTCGCCCAGACAGGCACTGTTCCCGCCATCAAGGAAGCCATCGCCGAGTTCTACCAACTGGCCGAGGACCAGCCCTACCGGACCCGCAACACGTCCCTCGGCCTGTATATACCGAAGGGCGTTGCGAAGAGCCACCTGCCCCTCAGTCCACCATGAAGATAAGCGGCGAGTAGGCCAGGACACGGTATTCAGGACCCATCACCTTCATGGTCGCGGCCACCTGTCGGGCGAGATTCGGCGAGAGTTCCGCGGCCAGTTGTTGCCACAAGGTCAGCGATGGTGTCGTCGTACGGACCTGCGCGCCCAGCTTCCCCGAGAGGAGCTGTTCCAGGTACTCCATCGGAGTCAGTTCGCGGGGGAACTCCACGACCGCCGCGCCGCGCGCATCGGAGAGTTCGCGTGCCTTTGCGATGGCCGCTTCCAGGCCGCCGATTTCGTCGACCAGGCCGACGCCCTTCGCGGTGACTCCGCTCCAGACACGCCCACCGGCGACGCGACGGACATCGTCGATCGCGAGGTCGCGCCCCTGCGAGACACGGTCCAGGAACTCTGTATAGACAGCGTCCAGTTGCTTCTCCAGCACGACCTGCGCGTCACCGCTCCATTCGCCGGTCTCACTGTATATGTCGGCGTTCTTTCCGATGGAGATCGTCTGCCGCGTCACACCGATGCGTCCGTATAGATCGCGCATCCCGATCTTGCCGCCGATCACGCCGATGCTTCCCGTGATGGTGGTCGGCTCCGCGTAGATGGCGTCGGCACCGGCGCTGATGTAGTAGCCACCACTGGCGGCAACATCCCCCATGGAGACCACAACGGGAATGCCTTCCTCGCGGATCATGTCGACCTCGGCCCAGATGCGGTCGCTGGCGATGGCGCTGCCGCCCGGAGAGTTCACGCGGAGCACCATCGCCGCCACGTTCTCCTCCTCGCGAGCTTCGCGTAGCAGGTCGATGGCGTCTTCTGCGGCGATGACCTCCTCCGCGCCGAAGGGGCTGGCCGGGTCGGCGCGACCGTCGATGATCGGGCCCAGCAGATAGACGACGGCGATGCTCTTGCGTTGGCTCTTGATGGCCTTCTTGGGAGTCGGAGGTGCCGCAAAGAGTGAGAACAGACTCGGCATTTGATCGGATGGGCGCGGGCGGGAGGAATAGTCCCAATCCAGATCGCCGTATTCGCCCAGCACGGCATCAACGAAATCGTCAGGATAGGCGATCACGTCGACGACACCCTTCTCCAACGCCTCGTCCGGCGTGTATGGCCCGTCGGTCAGCAGCGTCCGCGCGACCGGCTTGTCGAGGCTGCGTGCCGCCGAGAGGCGATCCGACCAGACGTCGACGATGTCGTTGAGGAGCACGGTCATTTGCTCCTGCGTGGCCGCGGACATCTCGCTGCGAAGGAATGGGTCGAACGCGTCCTTGAACTCACCCGCATGGACTACGTCGGCCTTGAGGCCCAGCTTGTCCAGCGCCCCTTTGAAGTAGTAGAGCGAGAAGGCGAGTCCGCGCAGGTCGATGTCTGAGACGGGCGGAACGGCGATCTGTGTCGAAGGACTCACGGCTACATAGCTCACGATGTCGAAGGAATCGCAGGTCGTATAGACAGGCTTCCCCGTCGCACGAAAGCTGACGAGCGCGTCGTGGATCTCCATCGCCTGCGCGAGGCCCATTTGCGGTGCCTCCACGCGAACGACGAGGCCGGCGACTCCCTTGTCCTTGGCGGCCTTGCCGATGGTTCGGACCACGTCATGGAGCGTGTCCGCATCGCTGCCGAAGAAGTCCAGCGGATTGCGCCGTTCCAGCGTATAGCCAGTCAGCAGCACACCCGCGTACTTGGGAGGTGCGACCTTCGCAGGCTGTGCCGCCTCAGTTGTATAGACAAGGGCGACGGAGATGAAGATTCCGAATCCCCAACCTGCTGTCCGCTTCAGCCAATCCTGACGCATCGCCAACTCCTTCCGGTTCTTGTCTAGTCCAGCAACGTGTCCTTCTCCGGCGGACGCGACAACCAAGTCGCGAGCGCCGTCCTGCGTTCCGATTCTCCCGCGGTGCCGATGGCCCGAAAGAGGGCCCGTCGGCTTCCAACCACCACCACCAGCTTCTTGCCGCGTGTCACTGCTGTATAGACAAGGTTTCGGCGCAGCATCACATAGTGGCTAGTATGCAGTACAATCACCGTCGCCTTGTATTCGCTCCCCTGCGACTTGTGAATCGTGATCGCGTAGGCCAGGTCGAGGTCATCAAGATTGTCGAAGGGATACAGAACCACCCGGCGACCGAACATGAGACGCGCTTGTTTGGTCTCAAGGTCAACCCCGAGGATCCTCCCCACGTCGCCATTGAAGACGTCGAGGTCATAGTTGTTCGAGGACTGGATGATCTTGTCGCCGACGCGGAAGCGGGACCCCTCGAAGATGGGCTGCCCGTTCGGGTTCAGTCGCTCCTGCAGGACTCGATTCAGTTCCATCGTACCGAGCGCCCCCACCCGCATGGGAGTCAGCAACTGGATGTCATCGACGGGGTCACAGTTCAGCTTCTTCGGGATGCGGTCCGTCACCATCGCGACGGCGCCCTCGATGATCTTTTCCACGTCGTCGCGCTGGACGAAGAAGAAGTCGGCGTCCTTGTCGGTCGGATCGGCAAGGATGAGCGACTGACCCGCGTTGATGCGGTGCGAGTTCGCGACAATGAGCGACTCGCGGCCTTGGCGAAAGATCACTTCCAGGCGTGCGACGCGCGTCTGCGGCGAGGCGATCAGGTCGCGAAGGAACGTCCCCGGCCCAACGCTCGGAAGCTGATCCACATCGCCGACGAACACGACACAGGCAGCGGTCAGCACTGCACTGAGGAGGCTGAACGCGAGCGGGACATCGAGCATCGACGACTCGTCGACGATCAGCAGGTCCGCGGGAAGCCGATTGTCGGGGCCGTGCGTGAAACCGCCCGTCTGGGCGTTCCACTTGAGCAGGCGATGGACGGTCGCCGCTTCCTGGCCGGTGGTCTCGCTGAGTCGTTGCGCGGCGCGGCCGGTGGGGGAGCAGAGCGCCACCCGAATCTTCTCGTCGCGCAGCACATGCAGCAAGCCGCGAACCAGCGTCGTCTTGCCCGTGCCGGGACCTCCGGTGATCACCACGACTCCCCCCGCAGCCACGGCGCGGATGGCGTCCTGCTGCTGCGGCGCGAGGGAGAAGCGATAGTGGCGCTCGAACTCCCGAATCTTTTCGTCGACGTCCCCGGTGATGATCGGGCGTGCGTGCCTTTCCAGCGACGACACCAACCGTTGCAGCCCCTTCTCGCACTCATAGAGGGACGGGAGGAAGCATGATGCACCGACCTCGGGCATGTCGACGATGCGCACATAGCCGCGCTGCGCCGCGACGGTCAGGCATTCGCGCAGGAGCGCGTCGTTCTCCAGGTTCAGGAGCGTGCGTGCCCGTTCGAGCAACTCCGGCTCGGGGAGGTAGGTGTGCCCGTCGCCCGTGGCCTGATCCAACAGATGAACGTAGGCGGCCTGGACGCGCTGGGGCGAGTCTCGCGCGATGCCGAGGCGCGCGGCGATCTCGTCGGCCTTCATGAAGCCGATGTGGCGCACATCGAGCCCCGCCTGGTAGGGATTCTGGCGCATGACCGCCGCAGCGTTCTCGCCATAGTGCCGGATCAGGCGCGTCGCGATGGCGTTCGTCAGCCCCACCGACTTGAGGAACAGCATCGCCTCGCGGTGGACCTTGTGCTCCTCCCATTGGTCGACGATGCGGCGCAGTTGCTTCTCGGATACCCCCTTCACCTCGCGGAGAAGCTCCGGCGCAGAATCCAGCACATCGAGTGTCTTCTCGCCAAAGTGATCAACGATGCGCTGGGCGGTCTTCGGTCCAAGGCCCTTGATGAGACCGCTCCCGAGCCACGCGCTGATCGCGTCCGCGGTCGTCGGGAGGATGGAAACGAAGCTTTCGACCGAAAAAGACCAGCCAAATTTCGGGTGGTCGCGCCACTGTCCGCGGATGCGCATGGGCTCGGCGAGACCGGCGCCGTAGAAGTTCCCCTTCGCCTTGAACTCGGTCCCGTCCTCCGTCACAAAGGTCACGATGCGGAAGGTGCCATCCTCGCTCTCGTGGGTCACATGGCGATAGTGACCGGCGAACTCATTCTGCTGAATGAGTTCCAGGGAGGGAGCCTTGGGCGGCTTGGGACGAAATGGCGGCATGGACGCGACTAACCCTTGAAGGATGAACGGTCCTATGGGCCTTCAGGTCGAGAGGGAATTGCCGGGAAAGATGGTGCCGAAGGACGGAATCGAACCGACGAC
>WGMQ01000007.1 GCA_016125005.1 bacterium
CCCAAGTATGGGGGGCAACGATCAGCATGGAGAATATCAGCAGCTTCGCGCAACAACATCCACGTGACGCGAAGCGCACGAATATCGAAAACACCGCAGCATCCGCCATTTGCTACGCTACAGGATAGCCAAACACAAGGGGGCCGGGCGATCAGCCCGGCCCCGCGTGCTCCCTGTGTGTCCGGGTGTTACTGGATGACCTCGCGTTTTGCCTCTTCGTAGCTGCGCTTCGCGGCACCCATGTAGATCTGACGCGGGCGATAGATGCGGGCGTTGGCGTTGTCGCGGGTTTCCTTCCAATTGGCGATCCAGCCAGGCATGCGACCGATGGCGAAGAGCACGGTGAACATGTTGGTGGGGATGCCGATGGCGCGCATGATGATGCCGCTGTAGAAGTCGACGTTCGGGTAGAGCTTGCGATCGACGAAGTAGCTATCGTTGAGCGCGGCGGCCTCCAGCTGCTTGGCGATGTCGAGGAGCGGGTCTTCCTTGCCGAGCTTGGAAAGCACCTTGTCACAGGCGGCCTTGATGATCTTGGCGCGCGGATCGAAGTTCTTGTACACGCGGTGGCCGAAGCCCATCAGGCGGAAGTCCGAGTTCTTGTCCTTGCACTTGGCGATGACGCTCTCGATCGAATCGCCGCGCTTGTGGATGCCTTCCAGCATCTCCAGCACCGCCTGGTTGGCGCCGCCGTGGAGCTTGCCCCAGAGCGCCGAGACGCCAGCGGAGACCGAGGTGAACAGGTTGGCCTGGGAGCTGCCAACCATGCGCACCGTGGAGGTGGAGCAGTTCTGCTCGTGGTCGGCGTGGAGGATGAAGAGCAGGTCGAGCGCGCGGACCACATCGGGATCGGGGACGTAGTCGTTGTTCGGCGCCTTGAACATCATGTGGAGGAAGTTTTCCGTGTAGCCGCGCGACGCCGTCGGATAGATGAGCGGCTCGCCGATGGAGTGCTTGTAGGAGAAGGCGGCGATGGTGCGGACCTTGGAGAGGAGCTTGGCGGCGGCTTCGTGGAACTGGGCGTCGTCGTGGATTTCCATCAGGTGCGGGTGGAAGCAGGACATCGCGTTGATCATGGCGGTTAGGACGGCCATGGGGTGGGCGGTCGGAGGGAAGCCCTGGAACTGGACTCGCATGTTTTCGTGGAGCAGTTCGTTCTCGACGATCAGGCTGGAGAAGGCGCGGCGCTCGGCGCTCGTCGGGAACTTCCCGTTGATAACCAGCATGGCGGTCTCGATGAAGTCGGACTTCTCGGCCACTTCGGCGATGTCGATGCCGCGATAGCGCAGGATGCCCGTCTCGCCGTCGATGAACGTGATGTTGCTCAGGCAGGAGCCCGTGTTGCCGTAGCCGTCGTCGAACGTGATGCAGCCCGTGAGGGCGCGCAGCTTCGCGATGTCGATCGCCTTCTCGTTCTCGGTCCCGGTAATGACGGGGAGCTCGACGGTCTTTCCGCCGACGGTAATGGTTGCTGTCTCAGACATTCGGGATCCTCACAACACAAGGGTTCGATGATGGTTACGGGGTGCCCTGAGCATGACGGAAGAGCGCTTCACTGGGAGCGAGGGAAAGGGAGCGGCTGCGAACCGCGTCACGAACACCGACGGCTCTTTTCTTCCGGCGCAAACCCCGGGGTCAAGCAGGACAAACCTGATTTTTCGACCCTTCCAAGATCCACTGGGGAGGGCGATGCGATTGTTGGGGCGGATTTATCCCTTGAGCTTGTGTTCGCAAAACATGTTAGGTATTCGCTAGTTTAGTGAGGGGGACAGAACGATGGATTCTGGTGGCTCGAAGCGCTTGGGGGCACTGCTGCTCGGTTTTGTGGTGGCGATCACGTTGGTTATGGGCATTGTCTTGGTGACACGCCCGGCGCCGCAGGCCGTGGATCCGCCCAAACCAGAGGCTTCCGCAACACCAACCGGCGTCGTTGTGCAGGTGGCGCCAACCCCGCCTCCCACCACCACACCAGTCCCGGCGGAGGCCCCGCGCTCTTCCTTCGGCGGCATCGTCGTTTCCCAGGCGACCGGCGAGCCCGTTGCGGGAGCTGAAGTCTCCTTCCCCGAGACCCGGATTCGCGCGTCCTACGATCCCTTCGTGCCCGATCCCATCCCGGACGATCGCAAGGCCATCAGCGATGCCGCGGGCCAGTTCCGTTTGCCCAAGCCGCTGGCCGAGCCACAGGCCGCTCGCGCGTGGACCGGTGCCAAGCTCACTGCCCCGGGGTTCGCGTCGGTGCTTGTCGTCGGCTTGGATTGGGACGCCCTGAAGAGCGGCACGGCACGGTTTGAACTCGCGCCCGCTGGTATTGTCGAAGGCCGAGTCGTGGATCAGAACGATAATCCGGTGGCGGGGGCCGATGTCCTCGCCGCGGAGGCTGGGACCCGGCTCCAGCGCATCACCGATGCCCGGATGGTATCGATGGCCGCACTGGAACCCACCAAGACGGATCAGGACGGGCGCTTCCGTTTCGAGCGTGGTCCCAAGGAGGCAACGCTCCGCTTCATGGCCCGGGCCGATGGTTTCTCCGGCACCGCCGTCATGAAGGATCTGCCCTCGACTGACGAGATCGTCATCAAGCTGGAGAAGGGCGGAGCTCCCATTGTTGGAAAGGTTCTCAATGCGGATGGAACTCCGGTCGCCGGAGCCATAATTGCCGCTTCCATGGTGCTGCGCGACGCGGGCTCTATCCAGATTGCCGGCACGGGGTTCGTGTCACCTGCCCGGTCGGCACAAGACGGCACCTTCCGGATCGAGGGCCTGAAGCCGGGCGAGTGGCAAATCGCCGCTCGGCGGGATGAAAGCCTGCAGGGCGAGTCTGCCAACGCAATGGTGGTGGTCACGGAGACACGAGAGCAGAACGTCGAGCTGAAGTTCCCGGAGCCACTCTACCTCAACGTCACCGTGATTGACGGCGAGAACAAGCTGCCGATGAGCGGCGTCCAGTTGATCCCGTTCCGCCAGTTTCCCGGCATGGGCGATCAGGCACCTAGCACGGACGTTGTCTATACGGACGGCGAGGGGAAGGCGCGGGTCGCCGTTCGCTTGCAGACCAGCGTTAATTCCAGTTGGGGGACCCTCACGGTGGTGCCGCCGCCAGGCTACATCATGGAGGACTCCAACGGAGAGGCCAACACGCTGAACTTCTGGCAGGCCAAGTCCGGCAGCGAACAGGCGCAAACCATCGTACTCAGGCGCGGGCGCACCGCGCGGCTTCAGTTCTACGACGTCGATACCACCACGCCACTCCGCACCACCCAGTTTCGCCTGAGAGGCCTCGACGGTCGCGGCTTCCAGAACCAGACCACCGACGACAAGGGACGCGCCACCGTCACGTTGACGATGGACACCACCTACGCGGTCGAACTTGAGGCGATCAGCGGCTGGGCCCGGGACACCATTCCTGCAAAGGTGGATGACCCCGCCAAGGAGCAGGTCGTCACCCTCAGCAAGTATTCCACGCTGAAGGGACGCGTGCTGGATGTGGAAGGCAACCCGGTCGAGGGCGCGACGCTTCAGGTGACGGAGATGGCCGCGGACGAGACGGCGCCGTCGCGCACCTTCCGCATGTCCCCGAACGCAGACTTCAAGACCGACGACCGGGGAGACTTTGAACTCAACCGGACTGTCGGCCTCCGCGTCTCGGTGACGGCCAATCCCCCGAAGGATTCGACGCTCACCGCGTCCGAGGCGACCATCGTTGACCTGGTGGCAGGCGAGACACGCGAGGGAATCGAGCTGAAGTTGGGATCGGGGGCGACACTCACCGTCACGGTTCAGGATGACGCTGGCAATCCCATCGAGGACGCCAACGCGAACTGGTCGCAGACAGCGGGGGGCGAGAACTACTACGGCAATCCCAACGACAATCGGAAGGCAATCACGGACGCCAAGGGTCAGTTCAAGATCGCGGGACTCAGCGAGAAGTCCGTGGTGCGGTACATGAATGTCAGCAAGCAGGGCTATCGCTCGGCCTATCGCAACGAACTGCGCCTTCTGGAGGGCGATGTCACCATCGTCCTCCAGCGTGATGCGGATCTCACCGTGGCGGCGGTGGACGAGACCACCGGTCGCCCCATCACACGCTACGACTACCTTGTCTATCAGACGGCTTGGGACCAATGGAGCCACGACGGCAAACCGGTCCGCGTGGAGGATGAAGCGGGCATCGCCGAGTTGAAGGTTTCTCCCGGCACCGGCAAGCGCATCGTTGTGGCCGAGGTCGACGCGGAAGGGAAGTACACGGGAAGGAAGGGCGCTGCCACCTTCAGCGTGCCGCCTCCCGGCCAGCCGCGCCAGGTCCTGGTCCCCGTCGGGCCGGGCGTCACCATCAAGGGCATTGTGGTCAACGCGGGCGAGGAGGAAGAGCCCATCGAAGGCGCTGTCGTGAAGCAGATCGATCGTCGCTGGGGAGATCGGGCGACCGTCGCCTCGATCTTCACCGTGCCAGACGTCACCACTGACTCGAAGGGGCGTTTCGAGATCCCCGACCTTCAGGAAGGTACCTATGAGCTGGTGGCGACCGTCGGCGAGGTGACAACCCCTGAGGCTGTCACGGTGGAAATCGGACGGGACAAGACCCCACCGGAGGAAGTGAAGATCGTCTTCTCGCGCGGCGGCTCGATTCAGGTCACCGCCATCGGCAAGGATAAGAAGCCGCTCAGTGGCGCACGAATCCAGGCTTACCCCGAGGGTCGCGGTCGCAACTCATTCGGCGGAACCACCGATGCGGAAGGAAAGCATCTGATGGAGGGGGTAACGGCTGGGAAGTACACCGTCATGCTCTCCACCAGCGACGGGTTGATGAACTCCACCACCTCTGTGGAGGTTGCCAACGGCGAGGTAACCCCTGCCGAGTTCGACTTCTCCAAGATGGTGGAGTTGACCGGCAAGCTGACGGTCGACGGAAAGCCGTGGCTGGGCCGCGGAGAGCCGTACTTTGGTGCATCGCCTGTAGGGGAATCCAGAAGCAGTTGGACCAGCCTCGCGCCGACGGGTACGGGCAGCTACAAACTCAACGCGCTTCCCGGTTCCTACATGCTACGCATGTCCGCCAACAGCATGGCCGTGCCGACGGCGGTACGCTTCGAACTCACCGCGGAGCCAGCCAAGCAGGAGAAGGATCTGGAGGTCATTACCACGGCACTCGACGTCGCCGTTGTCATGCCCGACGGCGAACGGTTTCGCCAAGGTTCGCTGAGCTTCAACGGGAAGAATGGAGAGACGGTGGACGAGGCGATCAGCACCGTCCAGGTCGAAGGCGAGCGCCGCCGTATCGAGTTCTTCGCGGCGGGAACGTATCAGGTCCGCTATCGTTCCTATCAGGATAATTTCGAGGGCGAGTCCGAGTGGGTCACCGTCAAGCCCGGCGCCGAGAACGTCATCGTGATCTTCGCCAAGAAGGCCGACAAGACGCTCAATCCGATCGCCCGCGTCCAGCAGCAGCTCACGAACCTCGGGTATGATCCCGGCCCGGTTGACGGACTCATGGGCCCGATGACACGGAACGCCATCCGCAGCTTCCAAGGCGACCAGGAACTTCCCGTGAACGGCCTCCACGACGACACGCAGACCACGTCGCGGCTCGACCAACTGGCGCCGCTCCCGACCGCTTCGCCCTGAGCCCGATGATCTCGAGGAAGGAAAACCACAAGCTCGACCGCAGATTACGCAGATTTCACAGATTCTCGGGACAAGGCTGGTAACCGGGTATGATCCGGCTACATGGGTGACAGCGGGAGTTGATCGTGTGGTCGACCTCCGTCGGGTCCTGCGTCGCCTTTCCACGGGCCCAGCGGGACTGATAGCAAGAGCCTGCACATATAACCCGACACCATCGCCTCTATAGAATCTGCGAAATCTGCGTAATCGGTGGTCACGTTTTTTTCGCCAATCCCTGTTACCTTTCGCTTCCGATTGCGTATGTATCGGTGAAGGCATCTCTGGAGGCGAGCCATGTCCAATCCCGACGAACCGAACACCGGCGGAGAATCCGCTGACGAAAAGCAACCGGAAGACGCGATCAATCCCGCCGCCATGCTGGCTGCGGGGTTCGAGTCGCGCACATCCGGCGCACCCTCTGATGGGCAGGAACCTTCCCGCAGCGAGCTGGAGGCCGAGTTCCCCGAACTGGAGCTGATCGGCATGCTGGGGCGGGGGGGCATGGGCGTCGTCTATAAGGCGCGCCAGAAGGCGCTCGATCGTTTTGTGGCGCTGAAGGTCATCTCCCAGCGCGTTGCCAGTCACCCGCAGTTTGCCGAGCGATTCCAGCGCGAGGCCCGCGCCATGGCGCGCCTCAATCACCCGAACATCGTCACCGTCCACGAATCGGGACGCACCGCCAGTGGGCGTCACTTCATCATCATGGAACTGGTGGAAGGAACGAACCTGCGCCAGATTCTCGCCTCGGGTCGCATGCGCCCGGCGGAGGCACTGGAGATCGTCCCGCAGGTGTGCGAGGCGCTCCAGTTCGCCCACGACGCCGGCATCGTCCATCGCGACATCAAGCCGGAGAACATCCTGCTCGATCGCAAGGGGCGCGTGAAGATCGCCGACTTTGGCCTGGCAAAGCTGGTCGGACCCGAGGTGGTCTCCGCCGGCCTGACCGACTCCAACGTGGCGATGGGCACGCCCCATTACATGGCGCCGGAGCAGCTCGAGCGGCCGCTTGAGGTCGACCACCGTGCCGACGTGTTCGCGCTCGGCGTTGTGCTATACGAGATGCTCACGGGCGAGCTGCCGCTTGGTCGTTTCGCGCCGCCTTCGAAGAGGGTCGAGGTCGATGTGCGGCTCGACGAAGTGGTGCTGCGCGCTCTTGAGCGTGACCCGGAGCATCGCTACCAAAAGGTCAGCGAGATGCGGAGCGGCATCGATTCGGCCTCCACAGCGAGCGCACCGGTCGCCCCCCAGCCCCCGCAAGCCTACCGCTACTCCAAGCTGGCCTTCGCGTCGCTCCTTGTCTATCTCCCCATGCTGCTGATGCTTCGCTTCCTCGGCGGCCCGAGTTGGTCGATGTCCCTCGCGCCACTGCTTGTGTTGATGCTGGTGGGTCACCTCATCGGCTTGGTCGCACTGTTCCGAATCCGACGAGGCGGCGGGGCGTTGCGCGGCGCGGCGATCGCGGCGTTGGGCCTGCTGGTCGGCCCCTTGTTCCTTGGTGCGGTGTTCATCTCGCTGCTGCTCAGGTACCTGTACGCGGTGTCGGTCGCCTGGGGCAGCCTGCCGCTGCACGGGGCACTCGAATCGCCGCGCTACGGCGCTGCGGACTCCGCCTTCCCGGTCATCGCCCTCCTGGGCACGGCGGCTGCCCTATGCCTAGGTGCGGTTGCAGGTCACCTGCTGCGGCGTTGGGCCACCCCGTGGATTCCCCGTCCCCGCGGCGAAGGCCTCCAGGGGCGCCATCGCGTCATGGTAGGCTTGGCGTTCATGCTGGTTGGCGGGCTCATCGTTTCGATCCTCCAGTTCGTCATGGCACCGCGCACCACCACCTCCCCCAAACCCGTCGATTCCACACCGGCGCCTGTCCAGGGGATCTCCGTCATCAAGAGCCTCCACTTCCCCGGCGAGTTCGCTCTCATCGCCAGCGACAACCGCTCCGAGGAGGTGCTCTCCACGACCAAGCTGCTCGACGCGACCGGCTTCCCTTACTCGGGCTACGAGTGGCAGGTCAACTTCGAGGGGCACCCCCCAGTGGTGGTGGAGCTCGTCTTCGACGGAACCATGGGAGTCCACGAGTTCAACCCCGTCGAGATGTACACCGTGCGCGTCGGGACCCGTCAGCCCGATGTCAGCGTCAAGATCGAGTACGAGAAGAAGGCCCTCTATTCCGGCAAGAACGTGGACATCTACGGGGGTTCATGGGGGCGGTTGGTGCTGCGTCCACCGGTGCAGCCCGGCATCCACCAGCAGTCGAGTGCTCCTCCTCCCCGCGTCGAGCAGGTGCTTGCCTACAAGTCCGAGCTGGTCATGATCGGAAACGACGGGATCCCGCTCCACCTTTCGCTGAGCGATTACCCACTGCGCCCCGACCGCCCTGAGATGATTCCCATCTGGTTCCTGTCCGACCTCCCGGGAAAACCGGGAGAAACGAAGCGATTCTACCTGAAGGTCTCGGCCCGGTGCACAGCAGTGGTCCGCTCCAAGCCCCCCAAGGATCAGCTGTCCATCAGTATAGATGTCTATACAGATAAGGCGATGACCGAGAAGGTCGACTCGACCAGCAACAGCTTCGACTACTTCGGCGAGTCCCAGACGATCGCGTCCGGGGAGTGGGGACGGCTTCTCATCACGCCGCCGGGCAGCATCACCGGTACCACCATGCCACCGGCCACGCCGCATCCGACCCCGCGCCCGGCTTTCATCCGCGGTGAACCGATCCTTACCCGCCCCGACGGTACCGCCAAGGTGATCGGCAAAGAGCAGTTCACCTCTGATCCCAAGACCGGACAAGAGATCGCCAACTTCACCTATGAGCTCAGCGACGGGGCAGAAGTCAGCGTGGAACTGCGTCGGGATATGACCGACTCAATCGAGCGCTATACTCTCACGCGAAAAGTCGGTGGCAGGACGATGACCAACACGACATTCTTCATGGGCCCTGAGAGTCTGCTCTTCGATGATGAACTCGGCAGGCTTTCCATCGAGGCCGCTGCAACGGTCGATGGGGGAGTCCGTCGCATGGTGGACGCCTCAATCAGCGACTTTGGCCCCGCGCGTCTCGACAAGACTTCGCCCACCATCCCGCGCGTCCTCCTCTACCTCACCGGAACCACGGCAGAGCCTGTTCCCATCTGGCGCGATGTGACCGAGCCGGGACCAGTCTACGGGCAGACCTGGACCAACTATGAAGCTCTCTATACGGTGCAACTTACCTACGACGGCCGCCTGGTGAATGAGAACACCGGCTTCGCCGCCGACCAGTACACGCTGCACGAAACCCGCCTCCTGTCGAAGGGCGGCGAGTCCATCCGCATCGAATTCACCTTCCTCTTCGAAGGACTCCGCTCCATTTCGTCGCGGTTACTCCACCAGTCGACGGAAAACGCACCGCCCCAGCGCTGGAAGTTCCTCATGGCAAATCGCACGATGGGGAACTGGGATTGGTGAGGGGAGGAGAGCGCTTTTCCTCCCCAACTTTTTCTTGCCGGTGTTCAGCAGCCGCCGGGTAGGGTTCCCTCGCGTCGATTCCTGCTCCCTCCCCGGAAACCATGCCCCGCTCCCCTTTCTTCCTTCTCGCCCTGCTCGTCTGCCTAGTCCTGATCCAGCCCGTTTCCTCCGCACCGCTGGATAGCCGCATCGAAAAAGTCATCTCCGAAGGCGCCGCTCGTCGCGCGATCTGGGGGGTGTACGCCGTTGATGCGAAGTCCGGCGATGTGTTGGCAGACGTGAACGGAACGCGCCTGCTGGTGCCCGCCAGCAACCGCAAGATCGTCGCGACCTCCATGATCACAACGGCTTACAAGGCCGACGACCGATTGAGCACGGAGGTTCGTGCCGTCGGTTCCGTTTCCGGCGGTGTGCTGAAGGGCAATCTGGCGATCATGGCCGTTGGCGATCCGTCGTGGACGCCGTCGCTGCTGGGTGGGGCCACCGGCGCGACGCGGCTTCGTGCGCTCGCGAAGTTTGTCTCCGCCGCGGGAATCACACGCGTCGATGGCGACCTGATCATCGACACGGGACCCTTTGGTTCCGAACCCGATCCCGTCCCGCCCGGCTGGTCGTGGGAGGAGTTTTCCGTCAGCTACGGCTCGACACCGTCGGCGCTCGCGGTGAACCGCAACCTAGTGGGTGTCTCGATGGCGCCGTCCGCCGTGGGGCGCCCGATCGATGTCACTTTTCCCGGCCTTGTCGATCCTTTCAGCGTCGTGAACGAGTCAATGACGCTCTCACCCGGGTCGGCACCGACGCTCTCGGTGGAGCGTCTCTCCGGCGGCGAATCGATTCGCCTGCGAGGAGGCATGGCGGCGGGCTCGAATCCCGTTTCGCGCGCCATCCCCGCAGGGCGTCCAACGCTCGTTGCGGGGCGCATGTTCATCGATTCCCTCTCGCGCGAAGGTGTGACCGTGACGGGTGAAGTCCGCATCGGTTCCGTGGGGAGTGGCGAGGGTAAGACGCTGGGGGCGGTCGAGGGTGCCACCTTTGCCGAGATCATCAAGGAGTGCAACGAGGACAGCGACAACTACCTTGCCGAGTCCCTCTACCTGCTGGCGGCGGCACGCCTCGGAGGGCGCGCCAACTACCCCTCCGCGCAGGCCGTGGAGTCCCGCTATTGGCGCTCGATCAAGCTCGACGAGTCGCTGGTCATCTCCGCCGACGGAAGCGGCCTGTCGCGCAAGAACGGCATCGCTCCCGCGGCGCTGGTCGCGGCGCTTCGCGACCGCAAGGACACCGACTGGTTCGTGGCGAGCCTTCCCCGCAGCGGTTACTCGGGCACGTTGCGCGGCCGTCTGGGCGGGAATCTGGCGGGGCGCGTGAATGCGAAGACGGGGACGCTCGACGGAACGTCCGCGCTCAGCGGCTACGTGAAGGGCTCTTCCGGCCGGACCATCGTCTTCTCGATCATCGCCAACAACCATTCCTCCAGCAACAGTCCCATCCGTTCCTCCATCGATCGCATCGTCGAGATCATCGCCGAACGATGATCGGCGCCCCGTGAGAGGCGCCGACCAAGGTTCCAGAGGTTGTGGGACGATGCGTCAGGACATGCAGGCTGAGCGCCACCACCAGTGGTGTTTCTCCTCCAGGTCGTCGCGGCTCGGGAATGGATAGTAGTTGATCTTGGTTCCGCTGCCGACGAAGAACCCACGCCCGACCGTGCGGAAGAAGGCGTCGATCGACGGGACGCGGTCCACGGTCTTCGAGTCCTTGCGGCGCCCGTTCTCGGCCACTTCCGTCAGACAGTGGGCGATGTGCTCCGGGTCGCGGTAGGGGAGATAACTGGCCAGCTTCCCGTCGATATCCTGATCGATGAGCATGTCCGCGATAAGCAACTTCGGGACAGACACGGGATTCGACTGATCCGTCAGCTTCTCGATGAAGCGCGCGGGGCCGAGGCGGGACACCACGAGCGGGTGCGTGGGGCACAGTTCCAGGTACATGTTGATGCCGCCGGAAATCTCCCCGGCCACGATGTAGGGGCGGGCGGGGAGCGTCAGCACGCGGCCGTCGCGGGTACTGAGGTACAGATTGCCGAGCGCCTCGACCGGCACGCGCTCGAGCGTGCGATAGATCGAGACGTACTTGCTGCGCTTGGGCGCGCCATTCGAATGCGCGACGCATTCCTTGCGGGCCTGCTCCCGGTCGAACGCATCGCCGAGGCGGTCCGGGTTGACCTCGAAGAAGATCACCATGCCGCGTGCCTGCTTCATGACGCCGACCGCCATGTAGGCGCCGAATTCTTCCGGCGATAGCATCGAGGCGACCAGCGAATCCACGCGGTGACACATCAGGTAGAGATGGAAGCTCATGAGACGTTTCCTTTCGTGGGGCTGTTAGCTGAGGCCGAGCCAGGCGCCGATGATCGGGGCGAACTTCACGATCAGGCCCGCGAACACGATGCTGACCATGCTGGTTAGCTTGATGAGGATATTGAGCGACGGGCCGGAGGTGTCCTTGAACGGATCACCGACCGTGTCGCCGACGACCGTTGCCTTGTGGGCGTCGGAGCCCTTGCCGCCCAGGTTGCCAGCTTCGACGTACTTCTTCGCGTTGTCCCAGGCGCCGCCCGAGTTCGCCATGAACACTGCCACGGCGAAGCCTGACGTCAGACCGCCGACCAACAGACCCATCACACCGGCCACGTTCAGCACCAGGCCGACGCCAACGGGGATCGCCACAGCAAGCATGGACGGGAGCACCATTTCACGCTGGGCTCCGGCCGTCGAGATCGCCACGCAACGCGCATAGTCGGGCTTCTGCGTCCCGAGCATGATGCCGGGGAACTCGCGGAATTGGCGCCGTACTTCGTCAACCATCGCCGCTGCGGCGCGACCGACCGCCTGCATGGTGAGGGCACTGAAGACGAACACCAACAGGACACCGACAAAGCATCCAGCGAGCACGCTGGGGTTCATCAGCGTCACCTTGTAGAAGGTCATGTAGTCGTCCAGCGTGGCCTTCGTCGCGGAGAGGCTGCGCATCGCGTCGGCCTCCTGTCCCTGCGTTGTATAGACAGAAAGCTTGCTGGCGCGGGCCTTGTTGCCCATCTCGTTGACGATGACGGGAACGACCTCGCCCTTTGTCGCGCCTTCGTCGACGGTGACCCAAACCGCGTGATCGCCGTTCACATGAATCGCGCTGAAGGTGTGGCTGAGGCGTCCATTCATCGTGTCGTCGGCGCCCGGGATGTATATACCGAACTTCCCGTAGCCGAGGTCCTTCACCATGTAGTCGTCGCCGGGCGCTGGCGCCACGTAGGCGGTGGCCACTTCACGATGAAGGCCGATGCGGACTTCCTCGATGTAGCTGGCGAGCAGGGCCAGCGCGGTGAGCGCCGCCGAGCCGATGGCGAAGCCCTTGCCGATGGCCGCCGTCGTGTTGCCGAGCGAGTCCAGCGCGTCGGTGCGATGGCGCACTTCCTTGGGCATTTCCGCCATTTCGGCGATGCCGCCCGCGTTGTCGGCGATGGGACCATAGGCGTCCGTCGCCAGCGTGATGCCGAGTGTCGACAGCATGCCAACCGCCGCGATGCTGACGCCGTACAGGCCGGCGAACACGTCCTTCGAGCCACCCGACAGCGAGAAGGCCAGGATCATGCCCACACAGACCGCCAGGATCGGCAGCCAGGTCGAGAGCATGCCCTCGGCGATGCCCGAGATGATGACCGTCGCCGGGCCTGTCTTCGCGTTGTTGGCGATGCGTTGTGTCGGCGCGTACTCCGATGCGGTGGCCCATTCGGTGCCCTTGCCGATCACCAGCCCCAGCACCAGGCCAATCACAATGGAGAGGAAGGCGCTAAAGGGGAGTCCCAGTCCAGAGATGACAAAGTACGAGGCCACGAGCACGAGTGCGCTCGCGACGTATATACCGCGATTCAGCGCACCGAGCAGTTCCAGCATCGAGGCGTTCTCGCGTGCCCGGACCAGGAAGATGCCGATGATCGAAAGCACAATGCCGCAGGCCGCGATCAACATCGGAGCGGCCAGGTAATTGAAGGCCACTTCCTCAGCCCAGCCGTTGGTGCTTGCCGCGGCCACGCCAAGCGCCGCCGTCGCCAGGATGGAGCCCGCGTAGCTTTCGTATAGATCGGCGCCCATGCCGGCCACGTCGCCGACGTTGTCGCCCACGTTGTCCGCGATGGTCGCCGGGTTGCGGGGATCGTCCTCGGGAATGCCAGCCTCGACCTTGCCAACCAGATCTGCGCCGACGTCCGCCGCCTTCGTATAGATGCCGCCACCGACGCGCGCAAAGAGCGCCTGGCTCGAAGCGCCCATGCCGAAGCAGAGCATCACGACCGTGATCGTTTCAAGGTTCAGCGGTTCGATGCCGAAGAGCTGGTGATGGTACAGGTACAGGTAAAGGAACCACACCGTGATGTCCGCCAAGGCCAGGCCCACCACCGTCAGGCCCATCACCGCGCCGGCGCGGAACGCCACGCGTAGCCCCTTGTCCAGCGACTTGCTCGCCGCGAACGCCGTGCGGGCTGAAGAGGCCGTGGCGGTCTTCATTCCCAGGAACCCTGCGAGCCCTGAGAAGAAACCACCCGTCAGGAACGCGAACGGCACCACCTTGTTCTGCAGTTCGAGCCCGAAAGCCATGAAGGCCAGCAGCAACGCCACCACGCCGAAGAAGGCCCCCACCACCACATACTGGCGTCGCAGGTACGCGTATGCGCCCTCGCGCACGTAGGATGCGATCTGCTTCATGGCGGGAGTCCCCTCGGACTCCTTCATGATGGACGTGTAGAAGTAAAACGCGAACAACAAAGCGGCCACCGCGCCGGCCGGCGCAATGTACCACCAACCCGGAATGTGACGGGCCACCTCAACATGGGCCGCCACCTGGTCCTGCGCCCCGGCCAGGGACGCCAGGGACATCATGGCGGCGATCACAAGCATCCTGCGACTGTAACTATTCATGGCAAGCCTCTAAAAACCTCTGGAAAATGCAGTTGGTTTCGCGGTTCGGGGGGCAGATTACCGGCCCGGAGAGGCCCGGGTGTGAGGGAGGACGACGTCGGGGCCGCCCAGTGAGCTGAAAGACATGGCGAATGCACCTCTTGGATAAAACAACTAATTCATATCCTGCTTATCTGATTTTGAGGGGCAAGCGGAGTCTTGCCTCCGGGCCGGTCGATCAATCCGGTGCGAGCAACAGTTGATTAGCCTGTTGGTTGATGCCTAAGTGTATAAAAATCAGACTTCAGAGAGCGACTCGTTGCGCCTCGGCAGGACTGCCAACAGGATGGCCGTCGCAAAGGCGGGCGCGCAGAGGAGCAGGCAAAGGGCGCTCACCTGGGCCCCGGGCGCGTAGTGCAGCAGCGTCATCAGGCGCACCCCGAGCGTCGTCAGCCCCGGTGGCACCAGCAACAGGGCCGAGCCCGTTTCGTTGAAGCTGAGCGCGAATGCCAGCAGCGCGACGGCCAGCACCGGCGTCCTCAGCGCGCCGTAGCCCCAGGCGCGCGCGTGGCCGATGAGTCCGGCTCCCTCAAGGCGGGCGGCCTCCGGGAGAGACGTCGGCACGCGGCGTAGCGCCCACTCCAGCACCAACGCGGCGATGGGAACGAGCCGCAGCAGCCACGCGACCACCATCGGCGCTGGCGAGCCATCGATGGCCGCGAGTCCATTCAGGAACCAAGGCGGAAGTCCCGCCGAAGAGGGGAGTAGCAATCTCTTGATCGCGACGCCCAGGAGCGGTGCTGGTGTCAGGAAGCAAAGGACCATGCAGTAGCGCGCGAATCCCGGTCGACGCATCGCCCCCAGTCCCAGCGCCGCGGCGAGCGCCAGCATCGCCGTCAGCACGGCCGTCACAGTCGAGAGGATTGTTGTATAGACAAGCTCCGGCAACGCCAGCTTCCACGCCAGGCGCGCTCCCGCCAGAAAGCTCTCGCCGGGACCGCTCAGCGTGATGAGCAGCGTGCCGATCAGGAGCGCCGGAGGCGTGATCGCGCATGCCCATCCCATCCATCGAACCCAGCCGAGACGTCGACCCAGTGCCGGGATCGAGGGACGGTCCTCGCTTTCTGTTTCCTGCGAAGGAACCGAGCGCGCCAGCCAGTAGGCCAGCGCACCCAGCAGGGTGCACGGCGGCAGGATCATCAGCCCCGCGGAGAGCGCTCCTGCCGCGTTGTAGTAGGTGCCGAACTGCACATAGATTTCCCGCACAAGGACGGGAACGCCGCGTAGCGTCTCCGCCACCGAGAGGTCGCTGGCGGCGAGGAGGAACACCACCACGAATGCGAGCGCCGCGGCGCCACGAGCCTGCGGCACGACGACGCGCAGCAGCACGCGCAGGGCTCCCACCTCCACCAGCGCCGCTTCCTCCACCTCGCGCGAGGTCCGGCGCCACGCGGGATAGAGGATCGCCGCAGCAAATGGAGCCAGCGCCCAGCCAAGGATCACTGCCGCACCCGTCAGCGAGTAGAGAGGCAGCTCCAGCGGCCCAAGAAGCCCATTCGGTCCCGTGATGCGCGATGCCGCCACGGCGAAGCACACCGGTGGGATCAGACTCGGGACCAATACCACCGCGAGCATCGTCCCGCCGCGCCGCCTCGATTCAAGACGCGCTGCCACCAGCGCCGGAATGCCGCCGAGCACCAGTGCGAGCAGTCCTGCGATTCCCGCTGTATAGACAGAGTTCAGGCTGAGCCGCAGCAAGGTGGAAAAAGGGAGCTGGCTTGCTTCGGGTCCACCGGCAAGGCCGCCGGGGCCGAGGGCCGCAAAGATCAGGAGCCCCGCCAGCGCCGCCGACCAAAGCCACGGGAACGCACGAAGTGCCTTCACCGCCGCGTGCCGTGCCAGGTGAGGTGTTGCCGGTCGCCGAGCGCCAGAAACAGCCGTTCCAGCCACCACCCGCCGAAGTACGCCAGCGCCGTCACCCAGCGCCGCTTGCCGAAGGCATAGTGCGCCGTCATCTCCAGTTCCTCCGCTAGGAACAGGCTCTCGACGCTGTGAATCTGATCGGTTAGTTGCTCCATCGCCGGGCGCACCAGGTGGGCGCTCACGTCCTCGTTCGCCGAGTCACGAAGCAGCTCGGGGGGAATCTCAACCTTGGCCCAGCGGCGCCGGATCTTCTCCACTGCGCGCGGCATCAGCCGCGACATCAGCCGTCCCTTGAGTTCCGCCTTCGCCACATGCTCATGGATGAGCACATGCGCGTCGCGTGTCGCGATGGCCAGCAATCGCGGAAAGACGACGTCCAATTGGGGTACGTGGTGCAGCGAGTCCTTCGCCATGAACAGGTCGAAGGAACCCGCCCGAAAGGGTGGATGAGCCGGTTCTGCGCGCACATAGTCGATGTTGCCGACGCCCTGTTCGCGCGCGTGCCGGCGGGCCAGCGCCACTTCCTCGAAGCTCGGGTCGAACCCCACCATGCGAAGCCCGCGCCGCGCCGCCTCAAGGCCGAACTGCCCCCCGCCACAGCCCACGTCGACCCCCCGCTTTCCTTCCAGCCGATGGAGCCAGCCAAAGCACATGTCGCCCGCCGCGGGCGGGAAGTTCGACCATCGACGCCACGTGTCGCGATCATCCGGCTCCAGCACTCCTGCCACGAAGAAGCTCGGGTGTGTCCCCTTGACGCGCAGGTCAAAAATCGAGCGGTCCCCCACGTCCCAAAACCGCGCCATGAAGCGACCCCAGTGACGCCCCTCCTCGATGATCCGACGATCCGCATCCGAGGGCGTCGGATGCTTGCGCCCCGGCCTCACCGGCTCCAGACGTGCCAACTCTTCCGCGCCGATCCGGTCGCGATGGCGCTCCAGAAACCGTAGTTCATCCTCCACCTCGCGCAGTTCGTCGCGAACCAGGTCGGGGATGCCTGATTCCACGCGGAACCAGCGGCCACAGCTCGCGCAGGCCAGCATCGCCTCGACCCACTCGTCCCCCGAACGGAGGAACTCGTGCGCCACGCGAAGCGGCGCCGCATCGTTGCAGCAGGGGCATTGGAGCAGGTCCAGCGTATCGGGCAGCAACTCGGCGTGACTCCTCGGCGGCAACGTCCGGCAGGGAGCCGTGCGGGAGCAAGATGCAATCTGCGCATGGAGGTGGTCGTCGTGAGCCATTGACCACCCGGCATCATTCCTGCCCCAGTTGATTGTACCTTGGCCGTTGGAGGGCCATTTCGCGTCATGTCGGAACAGGCAAACAAACGTATCCCCGTCACCGTGCTTACCGGATTCCTCGGATCCGGAAAGACCACGCTGCTAAACTATATCCTCACCGCCAACCACGGCAAGCGCTTCGCCGTGATCGAAAACGAGTTCGGCGAGGTGGGCATCGACGGCGGTCTCGTCATCAACGCCGACGAGGAAGTCTTCGAAACCAACAACGGGTGCATCTGCTGCACCGTGCGCGGCGACCTCATTCGTATTCTCGGCAACCTGCTCAAGCGCCGGAACAAATTCGACCGCATCCTGATCGAGACCACCGGCGTTGCTGATCCGGGCCCCGTGGCTCAGACGTTCTTCCGCGACTCGGACCTTGAGGAGTCCTTCGAGCTCGACGGCATCGTCACGCTGGTCGACGCCAAGTACTTCACCACGGCGCTCAAGAAGGAAGAGGAAGCCTGGCGCCAGGTCGCCTTCGCCGACGTGGTGCTCCTCAACAAGGTCGACCTCGCCGACGAGGCCCAGCTCAAGGCCGTCGAGAAGCAGATCCGCGACATCAACCCGATCACCCGCATCCACCGCACTGTCCGCGGTCAGGTCGACCTCGATCAGATCCTCGACATCGGTGGCTTCAACCTGGATCGCGCGCTGGAGATGGACCCCAAGTTCCTAACCGGCGAGACACCCCACCATCACCACATCGGCAGCGTCGCCCTGACGACCGACAAGCCGCTCGATGCCAAGAAGCTCAACGTGTGGCTCGGCCTCCTGCTGCAAACCGCGGGCAAGGACATCTACCGCATGAAGGGGATCGTGAACCTGAAGGGGATGAAGCAGCGCTTCGTCTTCCAAGGCGTCCACATGCTCTTCGACGGCAAGCCGGATCGCCCCTGGGGCGAGGACGAGAAGCGCCACACCGAGATGGTCTTCATCGGGCGTGGCCTGAATCGCAAGGAACTGCAACTCGGCTTCGAGGCGTGCATCGATGGCTGAGCAAACCTTCAAGCCCACCGCCGCCGCGTGGAAGGCCACGATCGAGGATTTCCCGACGGCACTCGCCTGGTCGGCGGATGCCAGCAGCATCCTCGTTGGCGGCGGCGAGGGAATCCTCTGGCAGCTCAGCGCGCGCGATGGCGCCATCCAGCGCCAGACCGAAGCCCACCCCCTTGGCCTATTGGCGATGGCGGCCTCGCACCGCGCGGGGCTTGTTGCCACGGGAGGACAAGAGAAGTACGCGCGTCTTTGGGACTTGGCGACGCTTGAACCGCGCGCCGTGCTCCCCGCCGGACGCGCTGCCTCGGTCGACCTGCTGGCCTGGAGCCCCACGGCTCCAATCCTCGCCACGGCCTGTGGCAAGGAAGTCGTCCTGTGGGATGCAGAGGGGAAGCTGAAGGTCGCCTTCCCACCCCATGAGTTCACCGTCGGCGCCATTTGCTGGTCTTCCGATGGCAAGCGCATCGCCACGGTGGCCTTCGACGCGCTGCGCATCTGGGACGCCACCACGGGCGAGCTTCTCCGCAACTTCGAGACGCAGACGTCGATCCTCTCCCTCGTCTGGAAGCCGAACGACGACGTGCTCGTCGGCGGCACGCAGGACTCCACCATGATGATCTGGAACCTGAAGGCGGAGGACGCCTTCCAGGCCGGTCCCTTCGAGGTGAAGCTGCGCGAGCTGGCTTACCATTACACGGGTAACTTCCTCGTCACCGGCGGTGGCTCGGACCTGACGGTGTGGGATTTCTCCCGCGGCGACATGCAGGGTGAAAAGCCCCAGTACCTCTCCGGCCATCAGGATCTGGTGACCGCGATCACCTTCCAGCGCGTCGGGCCGCTTTGCGCCTCGGGCGGTCGCGACGGAGCCGTGTACTTCTGGCGCCCGGGCAGCGTCGCCCAGCCGCTCCAGTATATACACTTCGACGAGGAGATCGCCGCCGTGGCGTGGAGCCCGCGCGATAGTCACGTCGCCGTCGGCACCGCCGAGGGCACCATCGCCCTTATCGCCGCTCCCGGGCGCCGCTGATCCGCCATGCCGCTGCGCGTCCTCCGGGTGATCTACGACCTTCAGACCGGGGGCGTGCAGCGCCAGCTCCTCCGCGTGGCGCCATGCCTGCGGGAGTTGGGCGTGGAACTGAGCGTCTGCTGCCTGCACGAGGAAGGGGACCTAGCGCCCGTCTTCGCCGAGGCGGGCATTCCCGTGAAGGTCATTCCGTTTCGCTCGCGCATGGATCCGATGGGTCTTTGGCGCTTGCGTCGCCATGTGGCCAGCGAGCGCTTCGATGTCGTCCACAGCCACATGTACGCATCCAACGTCGCCACCACGGCGGCGCTCTGGCTAACCGGCACGCCCATCGTGAACGGCTATCATAGCGAATCCCCCTTCGCCAACGATCACCAGTCGGCATGGGCCCGTTGGTGCGCCCGCCAGCGGCGCGTCCGGTTGCTCGCCGTCTCGGAGGCAGTTCGCTCCGGCGTCATCGCCGGTGGCGTCCCAAACGGAGCGATCGTCACCGTGCACAACGGCATCTCGCGTCCGGCATCGGCCGCCCCGCCGATTTCCGGCGAGGGACCGTTGCGGCTCGTGTGGATCGGAAGATTCGTGAAGCAGAAGCGCCCGCAGCTTGCCCTCCGCATTGTCCAGGAGCTGATCGGGCGCGGCGTCGACGTGCGGCTGACCTTCGTTGGCGACGGCCCCCAGCTTGAGTCCACGCAGGCGGAGTGCGCCCGCCTGGGCCTGGGCGAAGCGGTTGAGTTCGTCGGTCGCCAGCGCGACGTCCGCCCCTTCCTGCACCAAGGGCACCTTTACCTTTCCACCAGCGACCGCGAGGGCTTCGCCAACACGCTGCTGGAGGCCTTTGCCGAGGGGCGTGGCGCCATTGCCACGGACATTCCCCCCAACCGCGAAGCCAGCGGCGACAGCGGAGCGGCGGCCCTTTGCCAAGGCGAAGCCGGGCAGTGGGCCGGGGCGATTGCCACCCTCGCCGCCGACCGATCAGCCATCGCCCGCATGGGCGCAATCGCCTGGGAGCGCGCCGGGCTCTTCACCGTCGAGACCACCGCCCGCAAGACGCTGGAGCTCTACGAAGGTTTGCTGAGGGGCTAGTCCCCCGGCCCGAGTCTTGGCCCCCGCTGGACGGTTTGGTCGAAAAGGGCCTTCGCTCCAATAATCCGTTTAACACAAACACTCAAACTGAACCCATTTGTTCTTCTTGGCTCTTTTTGATCAGAAACACCTGCGCCGTCCTTTATCATTCTGGTCCCCATAGTGTCACAAACCATCTCTTCTCAGGGATTTGCATGATTGTTTGTTTTATCAAGCAAGCATGGCACGGTTGTGACTAAACAGAGCTCGCACAGCAGTAACCCACTTTACTGGCCTCCTCGAAAGGAGACTTCCAATGATGTTGACTCGCCGCAATTGGCGCAGTTCGGCCTCCGCCCTCATGTCCGTTGCCATCAGTCTGGCTGCAGGCACCTCGGCCGTGGCACAAAGTGATCTGCCTGTCTCTACCACCCGCGTCCGCGAAGCGAACGCACCGATGTTCCCGGGGGAGGTGCTCGCAGGCGCCAAGCTCAGTGACCAGCCTCGTTACTATTTGGATACCGTCGACACCCTCAATCGCGTCACCACCGACGCCACCCGCACCGCCCCGGGCCTCGCCAAGAACAACTACGTCGCCAAGGTCTATCCGATCTACAACACCGAGGCGATTCACATCCAGACCTACCTGCTCCGCACCCTGGCCTACGAAGGTGGCGTCGCGGAAGTCATGGGCGCCGATGGCGTCAACGACGGCACCGGCAAGCGCGTCCAGTATCTCTTCGTCACCGCCCCCGACTTCATGATCCCCGGCATCACCGAGATGGTCGAGAACGCCGACAAGCCCGGCTTCAAGTTCTATGACGCCACGGGCAAGGATTTCGGCGGTGGACCCGGCGCCATCCAGTACGTTGCCAAGCACCGCACCGCGTCCGAGCTGACGGCGATCCTCAGCGGCACCGAGCTAGGCAACATCGGCGTGTTCCTCTTCCCGCCCTTCGCCGACGACTCCACCAACACGATCTACATCGTCGACAATCCCGCCGACATGGCGGATAACATCGCCGCGCTGGAGATGTTCGACAAGCCCCCGCTCCAGCTCGAGCTCGAGGTCTTCATCTACGAGATCAGCGAAGGTGACCGCGGCAAGCTCGGCCTCGACTGGGATGCCTGGAAGCGGTTCACGACCGGCTCCTTCGAGTACGGCTCCACCAGTGGCTCCGCCTTCTTCGACAAGGGCGGCGACACCTACACGACCCTGCTGACGCTCGATGCTCGCTCTCTGGCGGACTTCCTCAACTACACCGTCCAGTCGGGCACCACGAAGGTCCTCACCTCCACGAAGCTGACCATGGTCAACTCCGAGGACATCGCCGGTGGTCTCTCCGGTGGCGGCCGCGGCGCGGCAAGCGCCACTCCCGCTGTTGTTGAATCCACTGTTGCGATTCCCTACACCGTTGTGCAGGCGGACCTGGGCGGCACCAATTCCACCAACGCCCGCAACGAAGTCGTCGATAGCGCCTTCGAAGGCGTTCGCGTCAGCATCCTTCCCTACATCGGCACCCAGAGCACCACGATCTCGGTTGATGTGACCGTCAACAGCCTGGTCGGCTACTCGAAGGACACGGACATCCCGCTGATCTCCAGCCGCAAGGTGAACTCCCTCGTCAACGTCAAGGACGGCGAGCCGATCATCCTCGGTGGCCTCGAGAAGACCAACAACGTGAAGTCCCGCGTGGGCCTTCCCCTCCTGAAGGACATCCCCGTCATTCAGTATCTCTTCTCCAAGGAAACCAAGGACACCACCAAGTCCAAGGTCGTCATCAGCATCAAGCCGAAGCTCAAGACCGGCGATGCGGGCAGCGATCAGTTCGAAATGTAACGCGTCATCACCAGCGCGCTCAACCAGACCCCGGTAGGCATTCGATGCCCGCCGGGGTCTTTTTCATCCCACCGTCCGCGGCGCGCGAAGTGTCAGGTCGAGGATCTCCGCCGGGGCCCCAATCCTCAGCGGAAACCAGTTCCCCACCCCGTTTGAGACCACCAGCGCCGTCGAGTCCACCTGGTACAGCCCCGACCAGAACCGGAACATCATCGGCCCGACACCGACGTTAGGCGAGAGCATCAGCTGGCCCCCATGCGTGTGACCCGAAAGCACTAGGGGCATCCCCTTCTTGGCGGCGTACTCTGCCACGTGAGGGTGGTGGGAGAGAACCACCCGCGTTGTGGCCTCGTTGCTGGAGGTCGCCAACGCTGCCTTGAGGTTTTCGCGATAATAGGCGGGACGTCTGCTGTCAGGCATTCCCCACGCCATCCCGACGATCTCCAGCGGAATGCCCCGCGGTCGCACCACCGCCGTTTCGTTCACCAGCAGGTTCAGGCCCGCCGACTTCAACCCCTGCTCGAAACCCTCGCGGCTCTCGAAAAGGTCGTGATTCCCCTCGCACATCCAGACGCCGTGCTCCGCCTCCAACCGCTTTAGAAAGGCGACCGCCTCCGGCATCACAGACAGGGAATTGTCGATGATGTCCCCCGTGATCAACGTCAGGTCCGGCTTCAGTTCATTGGCCGCCCGCGCGATCGAATCCAACACCCGCCCGTGGGTAAACTTGCCGATGTGCGTGTCCGAAAGGTGCGCGATCCGCACCCCATCCAGGCCCTCAGGAAGACCAGCAACCTCCACCTCCAGCCGACGGATACGAAAGTCATCCAGCGCCGCCAGCGCCCTCCCCGTCCCGATCACGTTCACCAGCGGGGGAGCCACCACCGCCGTCGCCAACACCAATTGGCGCCGCGTCAAGACCGGCGAGTCGTCTTCCTCCATCGCGTCAACCACGGGCACATCCGCCACCTTTGCCCGCCGCCCAGCCCACCAGGCCATCGTTTCCCCCGCGGCCCGCCAAACCACGATTGGCACCAACACAAAGGGCACCACCAGAAAGAACCACACATAGCTCGGGACCAGCAGCCCCGCCGGCATCGGGTTCACCACCCCCGCCACCCGCGAGCCGATGATGACCCCAAGGCTCGTGATATGGAAAAGGGCAAAGAGCGCCGCCGTGACACGAAGGCCCCGCTGCAGTCGCGGCGCATGACCGCTCGTCGCCCGGTGCGCCAGCCACCACCATATCAACGTCACGATGGGAAGGGAGAAAACAATCAGCAAAAACAAGGGTAGGGAATGCCTTCGCAAGGGGGATAGGGCACGCACCGAATAACGCTCGACGGCACCGCGCCACCTGATGCTCTTACTCCGTAAGCGAAATCCCTACCCAGCGTCCCCCCATGCCCGAAACTTTCCCCCCGCGATTCTTTCAGCAGCCGCTCCCCCTGACCCCCCACTTCTCCGTCCGGCCCTGGGGCGGAACCGCCCTCCGCGACGTCCTCGGCAAGGAACTCCCCACCGACCGCGGCCCCATCGGCGAGTCATGGGAGCTCTCCGACCACCCTGACGGACGCTCCCGCATCCACGACACCACCTTCGGAGAACTGCTCCGCTCCCACCCCGAGGAAATGCTCGGCGTTCACCAGGCCCCCGAGAAGTACCCCATCCTGGTCAAGTACATCGACGCTCAGGGCGACCTCTCCGTCCAGGTCCACCCAAGCAACGAGTGGTGCGTTGCCAACGGGCACAACGACCTCGGCAAGTCCGAGTGCTGGTACGTCATGGACACCGCCCCCGGCACCCAGGTCGTCTACGGGTACAAGCCCGGCACCACTGACCTGCAAGTTCGCGCAGCCATCGCCACGGGAACCCTCCAGGACCTCGTCTACACCCATTCCATCGAACCCGGCGACTTCCTCACCATTCCCCCCGGCTGCGTCCACGCCATGCTATCGGGAACCCTCGTCTGCGAAATCCAACAGAGCTCCAACACCACCTTCCGCATCTACGACTGGAATCGCCAGCCCCCCCGCGAACTCCACATTGAA
>WGMQ01000034.1 GCA_016125005.1 bacterium
AGCTGATGTCCCAGACCGGGAAGCGCATCCAGGCGGTGCAGAGCTACGAGATGTCCTGCCGCCTCTTCATCAAGTCCGAGGATCTGTCCCGCGCCGAGTCGTCGTTGGCGGAGGCCCTTGAGCTGGCCCCGACGAATGGCCGCTTGGCCGAACTGCGTGAGCAGCTTCAGGCGGAGTTGGAGAAGCTCCCCCCCGAGGACCGTCAGGCCCAGCGCATGCAGGCGACCATCTCGGCCTCCGAGGAACAGGAGTTCATCGACTGGCTGCAGGACGTGGACAGCAAGCTGGCCACGGGCATGGAGCCGGAGATTTCCCGCGACGCCATCCGCATCGGCATCGACGGCCTTCCGTCGCGCAATAGCGCCGCGGAAAACCCTCGTCCGTCCGATTCCGGCCCGGCACCCGACACGGCAGAGATCTCGCCGGAGGACCGACGCGTTGCCATGTGCCTCAACGATGTGAGTCAGCTCGACTCCGACCAGATCGAGGCGATGCGCCAGCAGTTGGTCGGCATGTTCACCGACGTGCGGAAATCCTTCGAGGAGGGTTCGCTTTCCGACTGGGAAATGCGGACCATCAAGGAGTTCTACAAGTCCTTCTGCATGGCCGTGGACATGCACCGTAAGGGGACACGCTGAGGTTTCGCCCCCCTTTTCCGCAAAGCGCGAAACCATTGCACGGATTGTGCTTCGTAATTCCCCGGCCCTAGGCTTAAGGCGTTGACACTAGGGTGTCTCACGACGAGTGTGGACACCTGCCGGGTCAATGTTGAAGCAGGCTGTACCCCTTGGTGGCGAAGAGGTTTCAGAGTATCGTATGGCGCGGGAAGACTACTACAGCATCCTAGGTGTTGACCGGCACGCTCCCGAGCGTGAGATCAAGCGCGCCTATTACAACCTTGCGCGTGACCTCCACCCGGACAAGGCCAAGACGCCCGAGGAAGGGCGCGCGAGTGCCGAACGCCTCGCGGTCATCAGCAAGGCCTACAACACGCTGAAGGATCCCGCCAAACGCGCCGAATACGACGCCGCGACGGCATCGGGTTCCAACCAGCGCGCATCCACCGCAGCCGTTCCCCGCATGACCGCGCCGAAGCCGGGCGCCGCACCGCCATCCTCGCCGGGCGTCAAGGGGGGCAAGCCATCCGAGAACTCCCCCGCCGCCGCCCAGGCCAGCGCCGTTGGTGCCAGCGACCTTCACGCGCAGCGCATCCTCGTGGCGCAGCGTGCCTTCGTAAAGGGGATGGAGTTCTGGAAGAGCACCGACTACAAGTCCGCGCTCCCCTTCTTCCAGACCGCTGCGGACAACGATCCGGACAGCGAACCGCACTATCACATGAAGCTGGCCGTCTGCCTGATGAAGACGCGCAAGTCCTTCATGAAAGCCGTCGAGGCCGCCGAAAAGGCGTGCCAGATGGACAACTATAACATGGAATTCAAGTTTAACCTCGGTGAGATCTACGAGGCCGCCGGAGTGCTTTCAAAGGCCAAGGAAGTCTACGAGGACATCCTCAAGTGGGAACCGGACAACCAAAAGGCCAAGCTCAAGCTGGGCCTGCTGAAGGATTCGATTCGCGGGCAGCAGCCCGAGAGCATCCTCGCCAAAGTGTTCCCCTCCATCTTCGGAAAGAAATAGGCTGACGTCATGGGCCGTGTTGTCGGGATTGACCTGGGAACAACCAACTCCGTTGTCGCCAGCGTCATCGGCGACCGGGTTGAGACCATGCCCAACGCGGAGGGCTTCAAGACAACGCCGTCGATGGTCCTCTTCGGGGCCGACGAGATTGTGGTGGGCGAGCTGGCGAAGCGTCAGGTAGTCTCCAGCTACGATCAGGTCATCCGATCCGCCAAGCGCATCATGGGGCGTCGTTACTCGGAAATCGCCGACTGCCTTGAGGACTTCCCCTATCAGGTGGTCGAGGGCGAAGGCGACCGCGCGGAGATCAAGCTGGGCGACGGCCGTGTGATTCCACCGGAACTCGTCGGCTCACAGGTCCTCCTCAAGATGGTCCTGAGCGCCGAGGACTACCTCGACTCAGACGTCGAGGGCGCCGTCATCACCGTCCCCGCCTACTTCAACGATGCCCAGCGCACCGCCACCAAGCGGGCCGCGGAGATCGCGGGGCTGAACGTCCTTCGCATCATCAACGAGCCAACCGCAGCCGCGCTGGCCTACGGCTTCGACATGTCGAATCGCAGCGCCAAGATCGCCGTCTTCGACTTCGGCGGCGGCACCTTCGACATCTCGATTCTCGAGCTTCAGGGTGATATCTTCGAGGTGCTTTCCACGAACGGCGACACGCAGCTCGGTGGCGACAACCTGGATCTCAAGCTCTTTCAGGAAATCTGCGACCGGATCGTCCAGAGCACCGGCATCGATCCGACCCAGGACATGCAGGCGGTCTCGCGCATCCGCGAGGCGGCTGAGAAGGCCAAGATCGAACTCAGCTCGCTCGACAGCACCCACATCAACCTCCCCTTCATCGTGTCCGATTCGACCGGCCCCAAGCACTTCGAGTGGGCCATCACGCGCGCCGAATTCAACGACCTGATGATGCCTCTGTTCGAGGCCCTTTTCGATCCGTGCGCCGCAGCACTGACCGATGCGAACCTGAAGGTCGACCAGCTGGATGACGTGATTCTGGTGGGCGGCTCGACCCGCATTCCCAAAGTTCAGGAAATGGTCGCCAAGTTCTTCCGCCGCGAACCCAACCGCACCATCAACCCCGATGAGGCCGTTGCCATCGGCGCCGCCATCCAGGCAGGCGTCATGCGCGGCGAACTGGCCGAAGTCCTCCTGCTGGATGTGACGCCGCTGTCGCTCGGCATCGAGTTGGCCGGTGGTGTCTTCAAGCCCCTCATCAACCGCAACGCATCGATCCCCTGCGAGGCCAGCCGCAAGTTCACGACGGTGGTCGACAACCAAACCAGCGTCCTTGTCCATGTGCTGCAGGGCGAGCGCGCCATCGCGAGCGAGAATCGATCGCTGGCCCGCTTCCGCCTGACCGGGATCCCGGCCATGCCGAAGGAACTCGCGGAAATCGACGTTACTTTCCGCATCGACGCGGACGGCATTCTGGAGGTCACGGCGGTTGACCTGACGAGTGGGGTCAGCACCGGCATCCAGATCGAGGGCTACGGCGACTGTGGCCCAATGAACGAGGAAGAGGTCAAGCGCCTCCTGGCCGATGTCGAGGCACACGGCAAAGAGGATATGGAGTTCATCCAGACCGCCTCGCGCCGCGCTCAGGCCGAACGTGTTCAGGAACGCATCAACCGCGTGCTGGAGGACGCCGCCGATGTCATCATCGAGGCTGACCTCAAGCGCATGAAGGAAACCATGCTTCGCCACGACCTGGCCATCGTCGCGAAGGACTGGAACATGGTCGACATTCACGAGATCACCCTCAACGAGCTGGCCGACAAGTACGACGGGGCCGTGGAGATGCACCGGGAATTGAACCGCGAGCTCTCCGTCCCCCAGTCCTATCAGGCCATCACGGAAGTCACCCCAACCGTCGCGACTGGTCCCGGTGGACCGGGTGGATCAGGAGGCGGCAAGGCCAAGGGCGGAGCGGAACCTCCCCCCGAGGATTTCGACGAGGAACCAAAAGAAAAGCCCGCAGCCCGCAAGTCCTCGGGCAAGGCGGCCAAGCTGATTGTCTCCGACGGCAAGATCCAAACGGACGACGACTTCGATCCGTCGGCGATTCCTCCCCCGCCTCCAGCCTAAGGGACCATCCCCCACTTGACCAGCTATCGCCGTACCGTCCGGCTCGCGCTGCCTGCCGTTGCCGAGAGCCTGCTCAACTCGCTGGTGCTGCTGGTGGATGCCCTGATGGTGGCACAGGTCGGCGACGCGGCGCTGGCGGCTGTTGGTCTGGCCGGCGTGGTGCTTTGGCGCAGTCGTTCGCTGGCTGCGGTGCTCCAGATCGGTCTTTCCGCGGTCGTGGCGCGCCGCTGGGGCGAAGGGAACGAGCGAGCGGCGGGGATTCTCCTGACCCACGGCGTGATCCTCGGCCTGCTCATGGGCCTGATTCCACTGATCGCACTCCCCTTCGCGCGCCCTCTGTTTGCCTCACTCAATGCCGAGGGAGCGGTGCTCGCGCAGGCCGCGATTTACTTCCAGATCGTGCTGGCCACCATGCCGATGCGAATGGCGTCGGCTAACCTCAGCGCCACCATGCGCGCCTGTGGCGACACACGCACCCCCATGTTGGTGACGTTGACGATCAACGTGGTGAATACGGTCTTCAACTACCTGCTGATTTTCGGGCACGGCGGGTTTCCCGCGCTCGGTCTGATGGGAGCGGGGATTTCCACGGCCATCGCCTTCACGGTGGAGGTCGCGGCCCTCTCATGGGCGGCCGCGCGAGGCATCCGCCCGCTCCGCTTTCTGGAAGGGGAAGGCTCGGCGTCCGGGCAGAGCCGCGGGCTACTGATCTTTCATCGGGCAGGAGCCACCCCATGGCTGCCCGGCGTCACCGGCTCCGTGATGAAGGTCAGCCTGCCTTCCCTCGGCGAGGAGATCGCGGTCTCCGTCGGCTTCCTGGGCTTCATCGCCATGATCGCGGGACTGGGTGAGGGGCCGCTGGCGGCACACACTTCCGTGACTCGGATCGAGAGCTTCAGCTTCATGATCGGTTTCGGAATTTCCGTGGGGAGCGCGGCGCTCGTGGGCCAGGCGCTTGGAGCGAAACGCGTCGATCTGGCGCGCCGGGCCTTCTCGGCCAGCCTCGTGCTGGCGGCCTCTGCGATGTCTTTGGCGGGACTTGCCATGATCGGCTTTAGCCCCTGGACCCTTGGCCTGTTCTATGGATTCGACGACTCGCGGCGCACGATGATCGAGCTGGCCACGCCAATCCTCATCATCGCGGCCATCGAGCAGCCCTTCATCGGCATGGCGAACGTGTTGGCGAGCGGCCTTCGTGGCGCCGGCATGACCATCGCCCCGTTCGTTTCCCAGATCTTCGGAACGATCGTGGTGCGAATCGGCCTGGGCTATCTGCTAGCATTCGGGCTGGAAATGGGGCTTGAGGGAATCTACTGGGGGACCGTAGCTGACTGGGTGCTACGCGTCATCATCCTCGGCTCAATCGTCCTGGGAGGACGCTGGGAGAAGATGAAACTCTAAGGATGTGATCTTGGGAAAGAATGGTACTCCCAAGGGGAGTCGAACCCCTGTTTCCGCCGTGAGAGGGCAGCGTCCTAGGCCACTAGACGATGGGAGCACTTGGCCTGCTATTTCTTGGTTGGGAGTGGCTGGGGAGGAAGGACTCGAACCCTCAACATTCACATCCAGAGTGTGACGTGCTACCAGTTGCACCACTCCCCAGTAGTCCTAACCAAGGGCGAGGAGTGAACGCGCAGCAGACTGCTCGGGTCAAGAGCTATTTGGGAAGCCCCGGGCGTTTTTTCGACCCGAACTCTGGTGGTGGATTGTTCGCAAACAACCCCACTCTTTGGCTTGACTCGAAGGCGAAGATTTAGCGAATATTCGCGCGCAGCGACAAGACCCACCGAAAGGAAAACTACCCATGACTCCAGCCCAACTCGCCGATACCGCCCGCGGTGACCGGCATTTTCTCGATAATGTGCTGAACGCACTGCCCGTTGACGCCGGCAGCGCAGTCCCACTCCCCGGCATGATGACCGCCGCCCAGCAGATCGTTCATATCGCGGCCACCCTTGATTGGTTCCTCGAAGGTGTGTTTGGAAGCGGCTTCCATGATGACTTTTCCGCGCAGCAGGAGGCACTTGCCAGGGCGACCAGCATTGCCGAGGCACGAGTACAACTCAATGCCGCCTGGGATCGGTGGATTGCGGCGGTCGAAAACTGCCCCGAGTCGACGCTCCAGGATGTCCTGCCGCCGAATCCCTTCTTCCAGGGCAAGATCCGTGAAACCGTCATCATGTACAACAGCGACCACACGGCTCACCACCGCGGAATCCTGACCGTTTACCTGCGCCACCTCGGCATCACGCCTCCCATGGTCTACATGTGACGCCGCGCTTGACACCTCCCGCCGGGGGACAAGGCTCCTCGGCAAGTATCCCCCGGTGGGAGGTGTCGCCATGCAAATGCCGTGGTTCTGTTTGATCGTGGCCGGTCTTCTTGAGGTCGGATGGGCCATTGGCCTGAAGGAGAGTCACGGCTTCACGCGTCTGTGGCCGAGTGTGGCGACCGTTGTCGGACTGGCCGCGAGCATGGCGCTGCTTGGCTGGTCCGCGCGATATATCCCCATCGGCACGGCCTATCCGGTCTGGGTGGGGATCGGGGCGCTCGGGACGGCGGTGCTTGGCATGGTGCTCTACCGGGAGCCGGTGACGGCGGCGCGCATGGCGTGCATGGTCCTGCTGGTGGTTTCGATCGTCGGGCTCAAGCTGACCTCGGGAGGGCTGGAAACAGATTGACCGTGCGAGTCGCCCGGGGCGTCCTTGGACTCGCTCTGATCGGGGAATTGCGTCCATGTCGACCTTAGCCGTCAACGTCCGAAAGCTGGCCCGCCGCGTCCTGGAACCCTTGGCCTACCGGGTCGACGGCTCGTTCGTGACCCCCAGCAACATCAGCCTCTCGCTCACCAACCGCTGCAACCTCAAGTGCCCGACCTGCAATTACTGGCAGACGCCCGCGAGCGCCAAGGACAGCGAACTGAGTCTCGATGAGATGGTGCGACTGCTGACGCAGCTTCGCGAGTGGCTGGGTCCGTACCAGATCGGCCTGACGGGCGGCGAACCGTTCCTGCGTCCGGAGATCTTCGACCTCATGCGCCACGCGGCGCGCCTTGGGGTGCGCCTCGGGACGGTCAACAACGGGTCGCTCCTCCCGCCACGACGCATCGAGGAACTGCGCGAGGTCGTCGACCGCCCTGACAACCCACTCGACGTCATCAGCTTCTCGCTGAATCACCTCGACCCGGCGAAGCATGACAAGACCCGGGGGGTGACCGGCTCGGCAGACAAAGTTTTCAAGGCCATCGACGCGCTCAACTACCCGGGGCGCCCGTTCCGCCTGACCATTTCCACCATCGTGATGGGCTATAATCTCGACAGCCTCCCCGATCTGGTGCGCTGGGCGCGCGAGAAGGGGCTCGATGGGGTCACGTTCCAGATTTACTATTTCCAGAGCGGCAACGACGAGTACGTGCCGGGCTGGTTCCGCAACGATCCCTTCTGGGACGACGACCGGGAGAAGATCGACCGCGGCATCGACGAGTTGATCGCGCTGCGGCGTCAAGGCGCCCCGATCACCAACCTAGCGCAGCACCTGGAGATGATGCGCGGATACCTGAAGGACCCCGAGGCCCGCATCGACATTCCCTGCCGCGTTGGCATTGCGAACTTCGACGTGGAACCGAACGGCGACGTGCGCTTGTGCGACGTGATGAAGACCGTCGGGAACATCCGCGAGACGCATCCGCGCGAGATCTGGGCGGGAGTCCTCGCAGCAGAGCGTCGCCGCGAGATCCACGGCTGCGAAGCGGTCTGCCGCATCAAGACCTGCAACTTCCGCAAGCCACTGACGGCAATCGCGCTTGAGCAGTTGGGGGTGCGGTAGCCATAGGGCGATACCTCAAACGGAAAGGAACGCGACCGACGAGCGGCCGATCGGTTGATCGATCCGTTTGTCACGTGATCACGACAGTGCATTCAAGAGCCAACACAAGGGTGCGTTGGCGCGGTGGCTTAACGAACTGCAGCCACACAAGCGTTGACCTTCCGCCAGACTATTGATTGCTGGAAGAAAGCAGGAGGAATTACAAATGCCCGTTCCGCCGTATACTGAGTTTATCGAACCGATACTTAGGCACCTTGCCGCCAACGCGGAGGCACAGCCTGCTCGTGCCGTGCATCGTGCGGCAGCTGATGCCTTGGGTTTGAGCGCAGAGGATCGTGCGGAGCTTCTTCCAAGCGGCAATCAGGAGGCGTACAAGAATCGGGCGGGTTGGGCGCATGATCGGTTGAAACGCGCTGGCCTCTCCTCAAGCCCGCGCCGCGGATTCTGGAGGATCACCGAGAAGGGAATCGCGTTCGTCGAACAGTATCGTGATCCGCTGTCAACCGCCGAGATAGAGTCAATCGCCGGGGCGAATCTGACACTACAGCTTTCCAATCGCAACCGGGCAGCACAGCCGGTCGCCGATCCAGATCCCTCGCCGGTTGAGGCCGTCGCGACCCCGGACGAACGGTTGGAGAGCGCGCTGCAAGAGATTCGGGCGGCAGTTGCCGCAGACATTCTGGAAGCATTGGCAACTGTGTCGCCGACGTATTTTGAGCGCGTGGTTCTTGAGGTGCTTCATCGAATGGGATACGGGGCTAGCAAGGAGGACCTTCAGCGAGTCGGTGGTTCTGGTGACGGGGGAATTGATGGCGTCATCTCCCTCGATAAGCTGGGCTTGGAGAAGGTCTATGTTCAGGCAAAGCGTTGGCAGAATCCTGTTGGTCCGTCCATCGTGCGGGAGTTCTATGGAGCATTGGCGGGACTTCGTGCCCGAAAGGGGGTGATTATCACTACTTCCACATTCACGGCCCAAGCTATTGACTTCGCCCGCAAAGCGGAGGGGATCGTCCTCGTGGACGGTAACCGACTTGCACAACTCATGATCGAGCACGGCGTTGGCGTCAGTCTTCGCCCGATTCAAGTCCCCCACTTGGACGGGGATTTTTTCGAAGAGGGATAGACCTCTCAGTGATGATTCCCTAGCCGCCCCTACCGCAGCACCCACCCTCCCGGTGCGGCGATTAGGGAAAGAACCGGTGCGGCGCTTAGGTTCCCTGAGCGATCCACGGCGACGACGGAGACGTGTGTCGGGGGCTGGGCGATGCTGTTGGGGATGGTGGTGGAGCGGCTTGCCTGGTTGAGGATTGTCTGTTCCCAGGCGCCGTTGCGATACCAGGAAACGACATAGCGAAAGCTCGCCTCGGTGCCGGTGGGGGTCCAGTTCAGCGTCACGCCGTTGGTGCGCGAAACGGTGACCGTTGGTGCCGATGGCGGCGTGGAATCGAGCCAGGTGGCGGCGGGCACAAGCGCCGGCAACTGGAAGGCGTTCGTTTGGAGATCGGTCCTCACGCCACCGATGTTGTCCTGAAGGGCACTGAAGTTATAGGCGATGGTACCGCGCGAGCCCGGCCGGTTACGGGCTTCGGTGACCTGACGGACGATCTCGTTCGAGGGCCAGCTATTGTTGGTGATCTTGTAGAGTCCCATGCCGGGCCAGATCGGGCGTCCCTGGTAGCTGTTGCCGATCCACCAGTCCAGCAGCGCGGTGTAGCTCTGCTGGGGCGGGTCGATTTCCCAGTAGAGCTGCGGAGACAGGTAGTCGACCCAGCCGTTGCGAATCCACAGTCTCGCATCGCAATAGATGCTGTTGTAGGCGTCCATCCCGACGATGCCCGAGGGGTTTCCCGGGCGCCAGATACCGAAGGGGCTGATGCCGAATTTGACGGTGGGCTTGGCTTCCTTGATGGAGGTGTAGGTCCGCTGGACAAAGCGATTCACGTTGTCGCGGCGCCAGTTGGCCAGGCTCAGGGTGCCGCCACCGCCCTGATAGGTCGCGTAGGTGTCGGCGTCCGGGAAGCTGGTCCCGTCGCTGTACGGATAGAAGTAGTCGTCGAAGTGCAGGCCATCGATGTCGTAGCGATTCACGACGTCCATGACGACGGAGAGGGAATAATCGAGCACATCAGGTTCCCCGGGATTCAGCCAGAGGAAGCCGTTGTAGGATTCGATCAGGTCGGGGCGCCGGTTGGCGATATGATTGGTCGCGAGCGTGTAGACGGTGCTGGTGCGGGCACGGTAGGGATTCATCCAGGCGTGCAGTTCCATGCCGCGGGCATGGGCCTGATCGATGGCAAACTGGAGTGGATCCCAAACGGGGCTGGGAGCGCGCCCTTCCCGGTTGGTGAGCCAGTATGACCAGGGCTCGATGTCGGAGGGATACAAGGCGTCACAGGCGGGGCGAACCTGAAAGATGATCGCATTGAGCTTGAGCTGGGCCGCGACGTCGAACTGGGCGATCAGCTCAGCCTGAGCCTGCGCGGTGGTGCGGGTGCGGTTCGATGGCCAGTCGATATTGCTGACGGTGGCGATCCACGCAGCGCGGAACTCGCGCATGGGCTGCGGCGGAGGTGGCGGAGTCTGCGCGACGGCGCTCGTTGTGGTGATGGCTAACGCCAGTGCTGCCAGCAGCTTTCCCTGATGCATCCAAATGATCCCCCATGATGGTCCTTGGACCGCGCGTAGCAAAATCGCAGCCACATCTGGGCAGCGCAAGGTTGGTGCAAGCCCTCAATTATCAGTGGTCTGCAAGGCCCGCCCACCGCGGGCCTCCCCAGGGAAGAAAAATCCCCCGAGGGCCGAAGCCACCGGGGGATGCCGTTTCGCCGTTGGTTTAGTTCAGTCTCTTGAAACCCTAGGGCCTCAAAGTGGGAACCCGCATCTGGACCTTAAGTCGCCCGAAGGCTGTTGCCGCCCAGACAAAAGACTCCCGTATCGCTCACATCGGCTCCAGGACTGAAAGACCTGACGTGCGTCACAGGTGGAGTGATACTCCTACAGGACCCATCCGACCGCAACGGGAATCGGCCCAAAGGACCAGGGCTGGGTGCGGGAGCAGAGGTCGGAAATCATCCAGCGGACCAGCGGGGCGGAGCGGCCAGGCGCGGCAAGAGTCGTTTCGCCATGGAGAAGCGGGGAGACCTCAGGGAAATCCTGTTGAGCACCCCGGCAGGCGGGCGCGAATCTAGGCCTTCAGGAGCGTCGCGAGTGGGTGTCGAAGAGGAGTACCGTAAATCGACCAAGGGTTTGGCGCTGCTCTTCGCGGTGGCGCTGGGTCTTTTGCTGGTTGCGGTGGCCTGGCATGGCCTGAGGAAGGGGGATTCCGCGAGCGTCGGCATGGACGAGCACGCGGAACTGAAGACCACTCCATGACAACAAGCGCCCCCTCGGTGGATTCCATCTGGAAGAGTCGCTGGCTCTCCCTGTTCCTCATCGGTGTCGATGTGGTGGGATACTCGCTGTCCTGGATGGGCGCGTGGTACATGCGCGGGGCCTTGGAGGAAACCTTCGGCTCGCCGATCAACGACCAGGGACCATACCAGACCGTGCACCTGCTGGTGGTGATGGTCGCGATCCTGAACGCCTTTGCCTTTGGCTTGTATATACACCGGCGCCGACTGTCCTCGCTGAATCATCCGGCGCTGCTGATGAAGGCCAGCTACCATTGGCTGCTCTATATCGTCGTGGTGGCGTTCTTTTTCAAGGAGCTGGACCTTGGTCGCTCGGTGATCGTGATGGCGGCGGCGTTTGGGACTGTCTACCTATTCACGTCGCGAAGCCTTCTTCGCTGGGCCAAGCGACGTTCGCTGGAAAAGGGCGTCGGAACTGTTCGCTGCGCGATCCTCGGGACGAGCCAACTCGCCATCGAAGTGAAGGAATCGCTGAGGAATCATCCGGAAGTGGGCTTCTCGCTGGTGGGCTTGATCAAGCTCTCCGACGAGGCAACGACGGACGAGGAGCAACGGCTGCTCGACGCGAATGGAGTGCGCCTGTTAGGCAAACGCGACGACATCGCCAGCATCATCGCCGAGCATCGGGTGGAGGAGTTGTTCCTGGCCGTGGCGGACCTGGCGCCCCAGGAACAGTTCAAGTTGCTGAACATGGCGGAGGTACGCGGCGTCAGCGTGCATGTGGTCTCGAACATTTTCGGCGTGATACTCGAAAGCGCGAAGGTGGACGAGATCTCGACATTCCCGGTGGTGACGCTGCGCGACGGGCATTTGCCGTTCCACCAGACCATGATGAAGCGGGCGCTGGATCTGGCACTTTCGCTGGTGGGTGTGGTTGTCTGGCTGTTGTTCTTCCACTGGTGGATCGCGATTTTGGTCAGACGAGGGAGTCCGGGACCGGTCTTCTTCAGTCAGGAGCGCGTTGGCCGCGATGGGCGAGTATTTAACATCCTAAAGTATCGCACCATGCACACCGAGGCCAAGCGCTACGACATCGCGCCGACCTCCGAGGAGGACCCGCGCGTGACTCCCGCGGGACGCTGGTTGCGGCGCACGAGCCTCGACGAACTCCCACAGTTGCTCAACGTGTTGAAGGGCGACATGAGCCTGGTGGGGCCCCGTCCGGAGATGCCGTTCCTTGTCGATCAATACGAGCCCTGGCAGCGGCGCCGGCTCGACGTGAAGCCCGGCCTGACGGGGCTCTGGCAGGTGATCGGGCGCAAGAATCTGCCCCTGCATCTCAACATGCAGTATGACTTCTACTACATCAAGAATCAGAGCTTTCTGCTGGACCTGGAGATTCTGTTCAGGACCATTCCCGCTGTATTGAAAGGAAAGGGTGCCTTTTGAGAATCGTCATCGTCGGAGCCGGGACGGTCGGCTCGAACATCGCCAAGTACCTGACACGCGAGGAACACGAGGTCGTCGTCGTGGATCTCAATCCGGGGCCCCTTGCGGGCATCGAGGAAGAGATGGACGTGCAGACGTTCTGCGGGAACGCGTGCGACCCGGCGGTGCTGAAGACGCTCGACATTGCCAACACCGACCTACTCCTTGCCGCGACGGAGAAGGACGAGACCAACATGATGGCGGCCTTTGCGGCCAAAGCGATGGGATGCCGACGCGTGGCCGCCCGCGTGCGTTCGCGCTTCTATTACGACACGACAGAGTTTAACTTCCGCCATCCGCTGGGCATCGACCTGCTGCTCTCTCCGGAACTGGCGACGGCGATCGAGCTGGCAACCTTCGTCAGTTATCCGAACGCTCTGGCGCTCACGACCATGGGGCGCGGCCGCATCCAGCTCCGCACCATCAAGCTGGCGCCGAAGAGTGACTTCGTTGGCAAGCAGGTGCGCCAGCTGGTGCTACCCGAGGGCACGCTTGTGGCGGGGCTGCGGCGTGGCGATACGGTCATGATCACGCGCGGCAATACGATGCTGGAGGCGAACGACCGCATCACGCTCATCGGGCTTCCCGAATCTCTCGACAAGGCGAGTCCCCTCTTCGATCTGGAGGCGACCTCCACCGCCTTGGCGACGGTTGCCATCGCGGGTGCCGGTGAGACGGGACTCTACCTCGCCGACCTGCTGGAAAAGCGCGGTCACCAGGTGACACTCATTGAGAATGATCGCGCCCGCGCAGAGATGGCAAGCGAGCGGCTCGCCAAGACACGGGTGCTGCACGGCGACGCCACCGACGTCAGGCTCCTGCGCGAGGAGCGAATCGGTAATGTGGACTATTACATCGCGCTGACGGGCGACGACGAGAACAACATCATGTCCTCGCTCCTTGCGAAGGAACTGGGCGCGCAGAAGACCGCATGCCTGATTGATCGTCCTGACTATACACGGATCGTGGAACGCATCGGTATAGACGTCGCCATCTCGCCGCGCTTTGTCGTGGCGAACCGCGTGCTGGCGCTCGTGAAGCGCGGCCGCATCTCCAGCGTGACGTTGCTGGAGGATGGCGAGTTGGAAGTCAGCGAGTACCAGGCGCAGGCTCGCTCACCCGTGGTGGGACAGGCGCTCAAGGATGTTGAGATTCCCGTGACGGGGCTGATCGGTGCCGTGCTTCAGGGTGGCCAAGTGGCCATTCCACGCGGCGATTACATCATCAAACCTGGTGCCATCGTGATCGGCGTCACGCTCGCCTCGGAAGCGGACAAGTTCGATCGCTTGTTCGCGGACCAGCAGACCTGACATGAACTATCGCATCGTCTCGCACCTGCTGGGGTTGCTGGCGCTCGGGTTCAGCGTGGCATTCCTTGCACTGTTGCCCTTCGGCATTTGGTACGCGGATCTGACAACCCTTTCCGCGATGGTGAAATCGATCGTCATCGGTGCCATCGTCGGCGGTACCTTTTGGCTACTCGGGCGCGGGCACACGCAGGAGTTCTTTCGACGCGAGGCCGTGGCGGTCACCGCGCTGGCGTGGATCGTGGCTTCGATTCTGGGGACGCTTCCCTTCTACTTCGGGGGCCTCGTGCCGAGCTTCGTCGACTGCTTCTTCGAGTCGACTTCCGGCCTGACGACAACCGGCTCCAGCATCCTGACATCGATCTCCGACAAGCCTTCCTCGCTCCTGTTCTGGCGCTCGTTCCTGCACTTCATCGGCGGTTTCGGTATCATCGTGTTCTTCGTGGCGCTGATGCCGAGCTTTGCCATCGGCGGCAAGACGCTCTTCAAGCAGGAGGTCGCGGGCCACGTGGTCGAGGGGATCACGCCCCGCATCAAGGACACGGCGCTCAAGCTCTTCCGTATATACATCGGTCTGGTGGTATTGCTGGCGTTGGCGCTGCTGCTCTTCGGCGGCATGACATTCTTCGAGGCGATCAACCACTCGATGGCCGCGGTGGCGACCGGCGGTTACTCCACGGAGAACACGAGTGCGCTCGAGTTTCGGCCCCTTTGCCAGTGGATCCTCATCGCAGGGATGCTGCTGTCTGGCACGAACTTCACGCTGCATGTCGAGGCGCTGAAGGGGAACTGGAAGATCTATTTCCGCGACCCGGAGTTTCGCTGCTATGCGGCGCTGGTCCTCGGCAGCACCCTGCTGATCGCATCGATGCTCTATTTCGGCAAAGTGGAGTCGAGCACGGGCGGCCAGGCGAGCACGCTGCGGGATGCCATGTTTGCCGTCACGACGTGCTCAACGACCACGGGCTTCGCGACGGCCGACTACAACACCTGGCCCGGGGCCACGCGGTTCCTCCTGGTGACACTGATGATTGTGGGCGGCATGGTCGGGAGCACCACCGGCGGACTGAAGGTTATCCGCTTTGTGATCCTGATGCGCTCGCTGATGATGGACGTCCGCAAGGAGCTGAGCCCCCGCGAGGTGGGCGCGCTGAAGGTTGGCAACCGGCCCGTCAGCGGAGAAATCCTGCGCGGTGTGCTGGGCTACTTCGTGGTGTATATGCTGGTGATGACGGTCTCGACGATCCTGGTTGGGGTGTTCGACTGGCACCTGACAACCGAGGAGGCCCTGACCGGCGTGATCGCCTGTCTGAATGGTTGTGGCCCGGGTCTCGGAGTGCTCGGACCCGTCGGAAATTTCTCGAGCATCTCCGACGTTTCCAAAATCATCCTTTGTGTGGTGATGCTGCTTGGCCGTCTTGAAATCTACCCGATCCTGCTGGTTTGTTCCTGGCGGTTCTGGTTTCCCAAATAATCCGGAGTGATGCAATGATCGACAGGTATTCCCGCAAAGAAATGCGCGAGCTTTGGAGTCGCGAGGCCCAGTTCCAGTCGTGGCTCGACGTGGAGTTGGCCGTCTGCGACTACTACGCAAAGATCGGGCGAATCCCCAAGAAGGACGTTGATGTCATTCGCCGGAAGGCGAGCCTCAACATTGCGCGTATAGACGAAATCGAAGCCGTGGTGCGCCACGACGTCATTGCCTTCACCACCCAGCTTGCCGAGGTGATCGGCCCCGAGTCGCGCCACATCCACCTGGGCCTGACGAGCAGCGATGTGGTCGACACCGCGCTGGCGCTTCGCATGGTCAAGGCCGCGCGCATGATCGCGGCGGGGGTCGACACGGTGATCGGAATCCTGGCCAAGCAGGCAAAGAAGCACGCCTTCACCATCATGATGGGACGCACCCACGGGATGCACGCCGAGCCGACGACCTTCGGACTCAAGTGCCTCGTCTGGCACCAGGAGTTCCTCCGTCATCGTGATCGTCTGGCAGACGCGACCGAGCGCATCGCCGTGGGCAAGATCAGCGGCGCCGTCGGCACCTGCGCCCACACGGGTCTCAAGCTGGAGGAAGCGGTCTGCAAGTCCCTCAAGCTCAAGCCCGCATCGGTCAGCACGCAGGTCCTCCAGCGCGACCGCCACGCCGAGTTCATGACCGTGCTGGCGCTCATTGCCGCCACGATAGAGAAGATCGCCACGGAGATTCGTCACCTGCAGCGCCCGGAGCTTCGCGAACTGGAGGAGCCGTTCTCCGCGGGTCAGAAGGGCTCCAGCGCCATGCCGCACAAGCGTAACCCCGTCACCGCCGAGCAGATGACCGGCCTGGCGCGTGTGGTGCGCTCGAACTCCATCGCGGCGATGGAAGACGTGGCTCTTTGGGGCGAGCGCGACATCAGCCACTCCAGCGTCGAGCGCGTCGTGGTGCCCGATAGCTGCATGTTGGTCGACTATCTCCTCGGCAAGCTCCAGTGGATGCTGGAGGGGATGAAGGTGAACACGGGCCGCATGGAGGAAAACCTCTGGATCACGCGCGGCCTCGTCTTCTCGCAGAAAGTGATGCTGGCACTGGTCGACGGCGGCCTGACGCGCGAGGACGCCTACGCAGCGGTGCAGGGCGCGGCCATGCGCTGCTGGCACGGCGGCGATGACTTCGCAGGTGAGTTGCTCAAGGAGGCGGCAGTGCTTTCGCGCTTCGACCGCGAGAAGCTGATCGCCTCGATGGACCCGAAGAGCTATCTGGCCCACGTGCCCGCGATCTTTGCGCGGTGCGGCATCACGGTGAAGGCACCTGCCTCACCGAAGTCCAAGGCGAAGGCGGCGAAACGATGAGTCATGATTCGAACGCAGTGATCCTCGATGATTTGCGCCGCCGTCTGCTGCCAATCAAGCTGCTGGCTTTCGACGTCGATGGCGTGCTGACCGACGGCGGCCTCTTCATGGGAACGGGCGACTTCGAGTTGCTGCGCTTCGACGTGAAGGATGGCTCGGCCCTGTCGATGGCGCTGCGTTCCGACTATATCCTCGCGCTCATCACCGGCCGTCGCTCGCCGGTGGTGGCGCGCCGTGGCGAGATGCTCGGCATCAAGGAAATCCACCTGGGAATCAGCGACAAGAAATCCGTGGTGCGCGGATTGATGGAAAAATACTCGCTGGCGAAAAATCAGATTCTCTTCATGGGCGACGATATTCTCGACATCGGCGCATTTTCCGCAGCGGGGTTTTCCGCCTGCCCGGCAGATGCCGCCGAGGATGTGCTCGGTCAGGTGGATTATCGATGCAGCCACCGCGGCGGCCGCGGTGCCGTGCGGGAAGTGATTGAACTGGTCATGCGCACGCAAAATCGCTGGAATGATGCGGTCGAGCGCATCGTTGGTCGTAATCCGCACATCGTTCAGTAATTCCCGTTAATTCGAGAATGCCGAGGCGAAGCGCCTCCGCAATTCCGGAACGATCTCTTCCTCGAACCACGGATTATTCCTTCTCCAAAGGATATTCCGTGGCGAGGGATGAGGGAGCGGAAAATAGTCCGGCTGATATTCCTCCCAATTCCGAACGGTTTCCGTGAGCGATTTTTCCGCGCGGCGACCGAGGAAATATCCGATGGCATATTGACCAATCAGCAGCGTGAGTCGGCGTCCTTGAAGGAGTGGAAGAAGACGCGGCATCCACAGCGGCGCGCACTCGGGCCTCGGCGGCATGTCGCCCCGCTCCGCGTTTCCCGGATAGCAGAGTCCCATCGGGATGATCGCGAGTTTCGATTCGTCGTAGAAGTCGGCCTTGTCTATACAGAGCCACTCGCGAAGACGATCGCCGGATGGATCGTTCCACGGAATGCCTGTCGCATGGACGCGGGTTCCGGGGGCCTGACCGACAAGCAGAACGCGAGCCGTGGCGCTTGCGCGAAGGACGGGACGGGGACCGAGTGGAAGATGAGCCTCGCAGACGCGGCAGGCCCGGGCTTCCCGAAGGACCTCTTCCAGTCGGGCACTCATCGTTCCCGCATGAAGGTGCGCGGATCCTTCAGCACCTGCTCGGCGCGGCGGAGGAACTCGCGCTCGATCGCAGCCACAGTGCCGCTCTCGTCACGCAATTTGAGATCCGCGAGCAAGCCGTTCGTCTCGGCGAGCAGCTCGCGCGCTTCATCCACTGTGCTGCAACGCTCGAAGGAAAAGAGCGCCTCGGTTGCGACGGTCCGCGCGCGGTCCTCGCCCGTGACAAACTGCCGGCCGCGCGGAGTCAGTTCCGCCAAGACGAGATGCCCGTTCGCGGCAAGACCTTCCATCGCCATGTTGAAGGCAAGCCGCGCGCGAAGCGACGGCTCGCTGTGATCCGGCGGCATCTGCAACGCAGCGCGATACTGGGCGTTCGCCTCGCTGAGCCGACCCAGGCCCTCCAGGGCGCGGCCCAGAAGCAGGATCATCCAGGGGCGCACACCGCGCCGCCCGGGCCAGTGCACGAGATGATCGGCGGCCTCCTGGTACTTGCGCCGCTGCAAATGCCACGCGCCCACACCGGCCCAAACGGGCGTGTGCAGGTTGATGACCGCGCCGTTGTCGGTAATCCAGCGTTGCACAAGACCCATCGTGGTCGTGAGCGAGGAAAAAGTCGTCAGGAAGCGCGACACCGTGCGCGGATAGTGATTCAGATTCCGTCCTGCCGCCGAGAAGATGCGCTCCACCTTGGTGCGATTCGCCTGCGCGGCGACCGCCTCCAGCAGTTCAACGCCGAGCGAATCGACCGCCTCGCCGCTCTCCACAAGCGCGAACACCCAGTTCTCCCCCGCCGTGTTCCCGAGGCACTCGCAAACAACCTTCAGCACGTCGTGCTGGAGTGCGTCGTCGTCGCAGCGCGGGTCCGTGGCGAGACGATGCAGGAACCACGTGCCCTTGCGCGGAAGACGCGCCGCATGGGCCAATTGCGCGGCGATGATCCACGTTCGGGGCGATGCGGTAGGGGCCGTTGCGAAAGGTTCGATGAGGGTAAATCCCTCCGCATTTCGTCGCACAGAATGGAGCAACCGCGCCGCATCGCGCGCGACTTCCTCGCTGGCTGGCTCCGACTCCTGGGCCTTCAACAGCGTCGCTACCGCCAGCTCCGCCTGTCCAGCCGCGGCCTGCGCAAGACCCAGCGCCCGCAGCAATTCGCCCTGCTCGGGCTCCAGCGCCAGGCCTTCCTCCGCAAGCTGCACGGCCCGCGCCGCTTGCCCTTCCTCAATGAGCCACCGCGTCGCCATGGCGCGCGCCTCAACGCAACGCGGATCGCGTCCCAGCAACGCTAGGACCTCCGCTACCGCGTCGTCCCGACGACCGTTCACATGGCGCAGCCACGCCAGCCGCACGCTTGCCCGCGACGACGTCGGCTCGTACAGCAGGTACTCGTCCAGCAGGCGCTCGGCCAGCGAGTCCTCGCCGAGCGCGTGCAGGATCTGCACCTCCGCATCCAGCGGCTCGAAGTCCTCCGGGTTGGCACGCAGCAGCTTCTCCACCGCCTGGCGGGCCTGGAGGATGCGCGCGGCGTCTCCCGAATCCACGGCCTCGCGCCAATTGGGCATTTGTTCCACGGTTGTCGGCATCTGGGCTTGTCGTCACTCCAATGAACGGATCATCAAGACGCACCGATCCTGCCGCAAGCAAAGGGCCAGCACGCGTGAGAGTTTATCGCAGCTTCGTCGATTCCCCCCTGACTGCCGGCTCGGAGGTGTCCCTCGACGCCGACGAGGCTCACCATCTGGTGCAGGTCCGCCGCGCGCGCAGTGGCGATGCGGTGATCCTCACGAACGGGCGCGGCACGCTCGCCGAGGGGATCCTTCGCGTCGAAGGGAAGCGCGCCGCCGTCCAGATCGAGCGCATCCTACGCAACGAATCGTCCCAGCCCCCCGCCACCATCGTGGCCTGCGCGCTGACCAAGTCCGGTGCCTTCGAGGACATCCTCCAGCGCGCTGTCGAGCTCGGCATGACGCACTTCGTCCCCCTCATCACCGAGCGGACGGTCGTGGAGTTCGACGACCGACGCGCCGAAAAGAAGCAGGAGAAATGGGCCCGCCACGCGATCGAGGCCCTGAAGCAATGCGAGCGCATCTGGCTGCCCACCATCGCGCCGCCAACGGACTTCGGCGACTTCCTTCGCGAGCAATCAGGCACCAGCGATCTGCTGTTCCTGGAGGAACGCACCGCCGACATCGCCCTGCTGAGCGACCTGGCGCCGCGACTCCGCCCGCGCCCCGTGGCGCTGATCCTCGGCCCCGAGGGCGGTTGGTCCGATGACGAAAAACGGGCAGCCCGCGAAGCCGGAGCTACCCCCGCGTCCCTCGGCACCAGTGCGATCCTGCGCACCGAAACCGCCTGGCTGGCGGCCTTGGCGGTGTTGGGGCGGTAGGGACGGGTTAAGAGTTGAATAGCTGGATAACGAGGTCGTTGCGGGATAGCCCAAAATGCGATGCGACATCGTCGAGAATAGCGGCTAGCAACCCGACCTTGAGAGGATCGTGCATGGGGACGGTAACATGGTGCTCACCATTGCGGCTCGTCGTGATGCGTAGGTGACTGCCTCGCTGTCTCGTTATCTCATATCCGAGATGCAGGCGCAGCGCCTGTGCGAGCTCTCTGCCAGACACATCCCGAGGGAGCTTCAAAGCGCAATAACCTCGTCACGGACGAAATGAAGGCGGATGATGTTGGGAGCCTCCCCTTCGTCATAGTGGCACAGTGTGGCTTCACGGACTCGCTCATTCAACTCCGGCCATGTTTCCGCCTGAGTATAGATCGAGGCCCCGAGAGCCTTCGCTGTAAAGCCTCCCTCGGGTGCCTCTTCAACCAAGAACACAAGTTCACTCATCGCCTGCATCTCCGTCAAGAATCGCCGGGATTGAAAATGATGATAATCGGGGAGAGAAAGCGAGACAAAACTCCATCTTTCCCTGTGGGTGTCGACGAGGCGGGAGCGATCCCGGCAATCGCTCAGCAAATCCTCACCGAGTAAATCGGCGCCAGCTCCGCGCTGAGGCGCTCCCAATGATCGCCGCCATTCTCGCTGATCCAGAGCGACCCCGTCGTACTCCCCATCGCGAGCACATCTCCCGTGTCGTCGACGTCCAGGCCGTGCCGATAGACCAAGTGCAGCCCCGGCGGTTCGGGGAGACCGCTTCCAAGCACCTGAAACGTCTTCCCCGCGTCGTCGGTGCGCGAGACCACGAAGCGGTTGTCCACCGGGACGCGAACCTCGTCGCGCACGGCGGGCGCAAACCAGGCGCGGTCGGGATTCCTGGGATGAACAGCCACAGCAAAGCCAAAGGTGGACGGCAGACCGTTGGGGCAATCGTGCCAAGTCATGGCGTTGTCGTCGCTGCGGAAAATGCCGTTATGATGCTGGACCCAAAGTCGGTCCGGCTGGCCGGGACACCGCACCATGCGGTGCGCGTCCTGAGTGTCCGGGTCGTCAGCGAGATCGGGCGGCATGTAGGACGCCCGCATCCCCTGGGCGCGGCCCTCCCAGGTGGCGCCATCGTCGGTGGAATGCCACACACCGCCGCAGGACACCGCGACGCTCAGGTGTCGGCGATTGCGCGGATCCACGCAGATCGAATGGATGCCCGGATAGTCATAGCCACCGCCGAACCACTTCTTGCGCTCGGGCCGATTCCAGAGTGACTCGACGATCTGCCACGAATCGCCGTGGTCACGCGAAACGAAAAGCCCGCCCGGGATCGTGCCGCACCACAGTTGCCCGTCCTCGGCGCCGGTCTCCAGCGACCAAATCATCTGGAGCGACCAAGGGATCGGCGTCTTGCGCATGGGACAGATGTCCTCCACGCCCTCCGGCTGGGGCGGATAGGCGGGAGGCGCGATCTCCTCCCACGTGGCGCCGCCGTCCCGTGTGCGATGCAGCTTCTGGCCGAAGTGTCCAAGATTCACGCAGGCGTAAGAGTACCCGCTGCGCGGATCGTGAAGCGAAAGCGAGATGGGCTGGCCGAGGAAATCGATCTTCGGATCGATCCGCCACTCTCCCGACTGACGGCGAGCAGTGACGAGCCCCTTGCGCGTGGAGACATGAATGGTATCGGCCATGACTTAACCTCCCGAGAGTGCCTGCATGAGATAGATTTCCGTGGAGGGTCCGATCACGTCGGTCAGCATGCGCCGGTCGTTGAGCAGCTCGTTGTCGGCGAAGATGGCGACGTGCTTTCGCACGGCCCCCTGATCGTCGAGCACATAGCCCCGCAGCGTCGGACACTGGGCAAAAACCGCGTCCAGCGCTTCGCGGACCGTCGCCCCGGAGACGCGGAATTCCACGTGCGGAACATGTCGCTGAAGATGCTGGGCAAGACGCACGACGGCCATCGGACGGACTCCTGTACGGTTCGTCATGAACCGATCACTTTATGGGTAAAGCGGTCAAGAAGAGCCTTTCAGGCGTGCCGACGGCACGCAATGGGCATCCTGCCACGTTTCCAGCCATTGAAATGGCTGGCTACCATCACCATGTCCCGATGGGACATGCGGGTGCGGGGCGATGGTTCGCATGAGCGTTGCGAATCGAGGAATGCTTGCCGTCGGACGCCTGAAGGTACCTGTTCTGCCACATTGGAGAAGACCGGACCGCCTCGTGATGGAGGGAGACCTCGCTTCCATGATGCCACGCGCGACATCCCGCGCGCCCCCATCGGGGCGCATGATGGTAGCCAGCCATTTCAATGGCTGGATCGGGCGGCGTCGTTGTCATCGCGTGCCGTCGGCACGCCTGATGGTACCTCACTTCATCTTCGGCAAGCCGAGCACGCAGAGGTCGTCGAGCAGCAGGGTGCCGTCCTTCTTGGCGGCTTCCTGGGGCTGTACCAGATAGATTTCATCGAGCCGCAGCGGGGCCTTGGGCGTGGGCTTGCTCGCGCGGAGCACCGTCGGGGTGGCGAGGGACGCGGTCAGGAATTTCCACTCGTCCTTCCAATCCACACCGCCGAGGCCCGTGGTGAAATCGAGGTAGTAACGATCACCGTCCGCATCGGAAAGAATGCCGCGCAGCCAGTGCTCGTTGCCATCGCCATAGACCCAAAGACCCACTCCGAGCGGGACGCCGGGCAGGTCAGCCTTCACGGGGAGCGCGATCTTGCTGGTGCCGCCGCGGATCATCTTGTACTCGACCTTCCACGCGCCGCTCCCCTGCCGCACCGTCGTGGTCTCCACGGTGGGCGCCTCCGAGGGCGACGTCGTCTTGGCGTGTGTATAGACAAACGCCGGGGGCGCATCCATCGCATCGACCGTCGTGCTGGCGAAAGTATCGACCGCCACGGGGATGCGGACGCTATGCTTGCCGGTCTTGGCCACGATGTAGCCAGCGCCGGGGGCGATTGCCTTCACGCTGGTGCCGAACTCGTCCCAAGCGAGGAACTTGGGCAGCTTGAATTCGCCCGGCTGCACACCGGCGCTGAAGGGCGTCGTGGATGCGCTGGCGAAGTCGTATCGAATCTGGGCCTCGTCGCCCTTTGCCATGAGGAGCGCCACGGGCTTGCCCTGTACGGCCGTCGGTTTCACGCCATCGGCGGCGATCGTCATGTCCTTCTGCTCGCCATTCGGACCAGTGAGCTTGAGAGCGATGGACTGTGCACCGGCCTTCTCGACCGACAGGCGGAACTCACCGATGGGGACCGCCTTGCGCGGCGACTTGGCCAGCGCGACCTTCCAGCCATCGAGGGCAACCTGCTCGCCCGATTCGTCGAGCGCTTCCAAGGCAACCGGGAGCGCACCGCCCACGGGCACGACGGGATGCGCGGGGATCGCGGCGAAGGCTGCGGCAGGCCCCAGCGGGGCCGTGCGCCGCACGATCAGCGCGTTGGAAACCGAGCGCGGACCGCCGGAATCAGAGGGAAAGTTCGCCAGTTCGCCGCCGACCACCATCGTGGAGGAGCCGCCACCGTCGAGGTTCATCGCGTCGACGCAGCCCATTTCCTTCATGACAGCGGCCAGCTCGGGGAAGCTCATGCCAACGCTACGGCGCGGCTGACGACCGTCGACCACGACCAGGACCAGCGTCTTTCCGTCTGCCTTGATGCCGAGCGCCGTGCGCGGATGTTTGTCGGAGATCCCACTCTTGCCAAAGCCCTCTTCTTCGGTCGCCGATTCGGCCACCACCTCGCCATTGCGCAGCAACGTCGGTCCGCCGCCAATCACGCCTTCAACAGGACCGTCGATGCCATCCATCTTCGCGGCCAGCACGATGTCGCTTCCGGCAGCCAACCACTCCGGCGCATCGCCCTTCATCTGGAGGACCACCGTGGTATCGTCGAGCGTCACACCCGTGCGCATGTCGGTGCTTAGGACGGTGCCGGTCACCTCGGCGTTGGGAAGCGGGCCCTTGGCGAAAGTCTGGATAACGATCTGCTTGCGATCATCGGGAACCAGCGGCGCCGCGTGTCCGTAGGCGCGGTTGTAGGCGGTCACGGTTGAGCCGTTGGGATCGCCGTTCAAGTTGTCTATACGAAGCACCTCGGTCGGGTCGTCGCTGCCGTAGGGCTTCACCACGAACTCGAACTTGGGGACCATGACGCGCATGGCGTCCTTGCCGAAAGCGAAGATGGCGCGTCCCTTGTCGCCGCGCTCATTCGACCAAGGGAGGCGCCAGATCAGACCCTCGTCCACGAACATGTTGATGGGAACGGCCCGCGCTCCCCAGAAGTCTCCGTTGATCGCCACCAGCGGACGCGCGGCGGGGTCGTATAGACGATCCACCATGGCGGGCACCGGTTCCTGGCTATACAGATCGTCCTTCCCCTTCTCGGCCTCGAGAACCAAGTCCCCGCGCCCGAGATCGATCGTCGCCACATTGATCGTGTAGGGACCATCGGGCCGCGAGATAAGTCGATGCGTGATTCCCGGGGCAATGGGGCGCTCGACGTCGAGCGCCTGTCCCTCGCGATAGCCCAGGAGTGTGGGAAGGCTGGCTGACGCCGCAGCCGTCATGGCCACCGCGAAAAGGATGGATGGGACGACGGTGCGGCGGACAAGCATGATGAACTCCCGAGTGTGTTTGATCAGATGACCGGCGCTAGGCCGCCCAGGTTGGTGCGATCAGGAACCGCCGATGCGGAAATTACAGACGTCACCATCCTGCATGACGTATTCTTTTCCTTCGATGCGCAGCTTCCCCTGGTCCTTGGCGGCTGCCATGCTGCCGGCGGCCTCCACGTCGTCGAATGCAACGACCTCGGCGCGGATGAAGAGCTTCTCGAAGTCCGTGTGGATGACGGCTGCGCAGCGCGGCGCCTTCCACCCGCGATGGAAGGTCCAAGCGCGCACTTCCTTTTCGCCGGCTGTCAGGTAGGTGGCCAGCCCGAGCAGGTGATAGGCTGCGTGAATCAGGCGATCGAGCCCGCTTTCCTTAAGGCCCAATTCATCGAGGAACATGGCCTTCTCTTCCTCGTCCAGCAGGGCGATCTCGCTCTCGACTTTCGCGGAGATCACAACCACCTCGGCACCTTCCTTGGCCGCGTGCTCCTTCACCTTCTTCACGAGAGGGAGATTCTCGCCGTCGCGAATCTCGTCCTCCTTCACGTTGCAGCAGAAGAGCATCGGCTTGGCGGTGAGGAGCTGCCAGGTGGCGACCAGCTTGAGTTCGTCCTCGGTCGCTTCGGTCTTGAGCGCAAACTTCCCCGATTCGAGCGTCGCCAGCACACGCTTGCAAAGCTCCAGCTCCGGCTCCATCTTCTTGTCGCCGCGCGCCGCCTTGGCCGTTCGCTCGATGCGCTTTTCCATGCTGGCCATGTCGGCAAAAATCAGCTCAAGGTTGATGGTCGCGATGTCGTCCAGCGGATCGATCTTGCCGGAGACGTGGGTGATGTCCTCGTCCTCGAAGCAACGGACGACCTGGATGATGGCGTCGACCTCGCGGATGTGCGCGAGGAATTGGTTGCCGAGACCCTCCCCTTTGGAAGCGCCGCGCACCAAGCCCGCGATGTCCACGAATTCAAAGGTCGTCGGCACGACCCGCTGAGGATTCACCAGCTTCTGCAGGACCTTCAGCCGACGATCCGGAACTTCCACGACGCCGACGTTCGGGTCGATGGTGCAAAACGGATAGTTGGCGGCCTCGGCCTTGGCCGATGTGATCGCGTTAAAGAGCGTGCTTTTTCCGACGTTGGGGAGACCAACAATTCCGGCCTGAAGGGGCATGATGGGGAACTTCCTGGGGACTGGTTGCTCGCGACCAGCGCAAGAGCGCTGGTTTCATGGACTCCCCCTCGGCGAGGGGGCAACGGGGAAGTCCTGCTGGCGATGTCACTGTGCAGCGAGGAAGTCGCGGACCTGCGGCCAAGTGGTCGAGCCGGGCGCCACGCCGAAACGCTTCTGTTCGGTGCCGGACGCATCCATAATCACGAATGTCGGGAGACGGTTCACCTTGAATCGCTGCGCCAAGGCGCCGCCGTTAAGCTGGTTCGCGTCAATCTTCAGGAGCACGTAGCGGCTCAGGATCTCGCGCGTGGCCTCGTCGTTCGGGGCGATGCTGAGCAGGTACTTATAGGGAGACACTTTGGGCGAATAGAACATCGCGAGGATCGGGCGTTTCTGCACGGCGCACACCCGCCATGCCTCCTGAGAGTCCTCGAGCCACTTTACCCCAGGGTGGATCGAGAAAAGGCTATCCGCCGTGATCGCCGCATCCGCCGAGGCGTGAACCCAGGGGGAATCGGGAATCGGGGTGTCTTCCGCGGTCCACTGGATGGAAAGATTGTCGGCCAGCACGGAAAGGGGCCGGTCCGGCGAGGCCGCAATCATAATGCCGGGCGTCAAGTTCCGGAGACTGTCTTCAGTGATCGGCGAATAGGGGGCCTCTTTTCCGTCGATCGCGCAGCGAATCGTGCCTTGTCCTTCGAAAATCAACTGCAAGCGGTGCCATCCGACCGTCAAGTCTCCAGACTTGAGAACCGCTTGCTTGTAGATGGTCGGAGCAGCCGTCTTATCGTCCGCTGAGTAGGCGAAGTAGGTCTTCTTGCCACCCTCGCCGATGCCGAAACGGTACATGACGTAAGACTTGCCATCGGTGTTGTGGTCCGTGGACACGGCCAGAACCGCCGCATTCGGCATGGCAGCCTGAGTGCCGGGATAATAGAGGTCGAACTGGTATAGTGCGCGGCCCTGCTGGCCCAAACGGGCCCTGTCCAGGGAGATCGGTGTCACGATGCTGAGGTGCTTGGCCTCCTTGCGCGTCGTGAAAACCAGGCCGGACCGGCCGCAATGGAGCTGCGCCAATCCGGTGTTTAGGTTGGCCGGCATCCCGGGCGATGAGTACGTGAGGACGCTCAGACTGTTGAAATCCGCGCTATGGCCGAGGCGCATCTGCGAGGGCACACCGGCCTCGAAGGCCTCCCAGCTGTGAACGACGTACTGGGCAGCAAGGGGCGCATGGAGAGTAGAACAGAGGAGAGCGAGGGCACCCACCGCAACCGACCATCCATAGCGGACCAACGGGTTGGCTGTGGTGTGCGTCATGGTGGGGGGGAAAAAGCGGCCCCGGATAGAGGAAAACAAGGACATGGGGTAACCTTGATCATTTCTCGTCATCGAAAGTCTACTGAGAGCGAATGAGGGGCAACCCTAAATCGATCTGTCAAACCGCTACAAATGGCGATTAGAAACACCGCGGCAGCCTGCGGTGATGCTGTCTGTGTGTGCGGAGGGTAAAAACGCGATCGGGGCCCGTGTGTGTGTCGGGCCCCGATCGGAGTAATCTGGCGATGTCCTACTTTCCCACGGGCACTGCCCGCAGTATCATCGGCGCTACG
>WGMQ01000091.1 GCA_016125005.1 bacterium
ACGAGTTGGTCCTCGGTCAGGAGGACCTCCACCCGGAAGCTGCGCTCCTGCACAGAATCGGGCAACTTCCAGTGCACCGTCACGGTGCCGTCGGCGGGGGAGTCTGCCTTCACTTCCAGCGACGCAACGTGGTCATTGCTGCGCGCGGTAGCGATGGTCTCTGTCAGTTGCTGGCGTCGACTGCCGACAAGTGTGGCGCGTCCGTTGACGATGGCCTGTGGTGTATAGACACGCCCGCCGTTGGCGTCGCGCGCCATCTCCACCTGGCGCTGGGAATTCTCAGGGGAGCTGTAAGGGTCCTTCCAGCCGAGCCGGTCCCAGTAGTCCACGTGCCACGAAAGGGCGATGGTATTGGAGTCGTGCTGATCCCGCGCGGCGCGATTCAGTTCCGCAAGCACACGATCCGCCGGAGGGCAGCTTGAGCAGCCCTCCGACGTGAACAGCTCCACCACGGCGACGCCATCCGCCGAGGCCCGTGCCGCGCCAACGAGGATCATCATGGCCGCGGCGATGCGGAGCTTACTGCGCATGATTCTCCGCCGCCACCGGTGCCGCCGCCAGCTTCGTTGCCTCGACGACTTCCTTGGCGCTCAGGCGCTTCTTGTAGTTCGGGTCGGAGTGCGTATAGACAATCTTACCTTCCTTATCCAGCACGAACACAGACGGCACCGGCAGGATCGGATCGGGACTTCCCGAGGCCTGCTCCAGGTCGATGCCATACCCCTTCAGCTTCTTCTGCGTGGCGCCGTCCACCGTGAACGCCACGCCAAACGCCTCCATTGCCTTGTGGTCGCTGTCGGAAAGGAGCGTGTAGGGAAGCGGCTTCTTTTCGAGGTGCTTGGCAAGGGTCGCGGGCGAGTCGGGGGAGATGGCAACGATCTGCACACCGTCCGCGGCGAGGTCCGGCTGCACCCGCGCCAAATCGCCCAGGTGGGTGTTGCAATACGGACACCAACCACCGCGATAGAAGATGAGGACCGTGGTCTTACCATTCACCGTTTCGGCCAGATTGACCGCGTTGTTTTGCGCGTCCTTGAGCTCCGGCACGGCGGGAAGCGAGGCGCCAACCTTCAGCGGCTGGGCCACCTCGGCGCTTTCGTAAACCGCGGTGGATGAGGCCGCCGCGGCGGTCTCGGGCTCGGCGGGCAGCATGGTGGCGCCGGCCAGCGCGAGGAGGATGGCGAGGCTTCCGATCTTGGTGGCGATTCGCATGATTGGGGACTCCGGGTGGATTGCGCGGCGATGAACGACCGCCACTTTCATCAATGCTCCGACGCGAGAAGGCGACCATTTCCGCACGCAGATGGTAAACTTTTCCCGCTTTCGGGGATTCGGGGGATACTGCAACTCGCCCTTGCCCGTCATCCTGTTTCCCGGTTGGCTACCTGTGGGGAGACTAATCATGCCTTGGGTGCCGTTGTCAGACGATCCCTATTGTGGACCCGCCATGCGGCTGTCGCGCCGCACGGTGGAGATCCTCATCGCCGTCGGCATTTCCTTTTTCCTCATCCGGGGCATCTACTGGGGAGTTGGCCTGCTCCCACCGCGAATCGCTTCGTGGATGTATATGCCGCTTCGTGAGATTCTCAATTCTGCGGTCATCGGCATCACCTTCTCCTGGCTCATTGCCAAGCGCACATGCGAGCGCACGCAGCGCATCCTTGAAGGCGTCCCGGGTGCTGAGGATACGATCCGTGAAACCCTCTTTCCGATCACCTGGCTGCGGACATACTTCGTGCTGTTTGCCACCAGCGTCGGTCTGGGGTTGATTCCCACAATAATGTCCCTGAGCGGCTACCCACTACCCGTCACCCCGTTCGTGATCGCGTTGCTTCTGAACCCGTTCCTGACTCTCGCCTACGGCTGGCTCTTGATCCTTCTGTTGCTCACTGTCAGACGGGACCGGCGCAGAATCGGGGTCGTCGTGGTCGTCATCACCGCGGTTGTCGTTACCCGCGTCCTTTCTGGCCTTGTCTGGATGCTATCGATGCAGTTCGTTCCGACTTTTTTCTTGGCGGGGAACGCGATCGTTGTCCCCTTCCAGATGCTCGCCCCGGGGATTCCGCCGGCTTTCGTCCTCTACCTGCTGATCAGCCGTCGACGTCGGCATGGTGCGACGCTTCAGGAGGCCCTCTGGGGTATTCGCCGCAGCCGCGAAGGCGTGCCACAGCGCGTCGATCTCACGGCGCCCTGAGCTCCGGTCACTCAGTCGGCTTCCTCCACGCCGCGGAAGAACGCGCGCACGACTTCCCACACCAGATGGCTCTCGAAGCCACGTCGGGCGAGGAACGCGGCGGCCGCCGCGGCGCGCTTGCGCGGGTCCTCCGGCTTGCTTCGGCGGTTCCAGCGCGTCAGCAGCTCGCGCATCGTTTCCGTGTCCCGGTCCGGGTCGGCCGAGTCCTGCATCAGCGGCGCCGCGTCCGCCGCGGCGATCCCCTTGTGACGCAGCTCCTGCTCGATCAGCCTCGGCCCCTGCTTGCGACGGATGCGCTCCTCCACGAACTGACGGGCAAAGGCCGCATCGTTCAGGAATCCTTTCGCGGCCAAGTCCTCCACCACACGCTGCACGTCGCCCTTCAAGTGCTTGCGCTGCCGCAGCGCCGTCTCCAGTTCCTTGCGCGACCGCGGTCGTATAGACAGCAGCTTCCAGGCAGCGTGGCGGCAACGCACCTCGCCGTCGCGGCGAACGACCTGCTCCAGCCGCTCGGGATCGAGCAGATCCTCCGTGCGAAAACCGAACTCCGCCGCGGTGTCCTCGTGAAGCTCCAGCGGTTCTCCCTCGTCGAGTGTATAGACAACCGTGCGACGGCGCGGGTTGAGCTTGAGCGACACGATGCGCGGCATGATCAGCTCCGTCCCCAGCGCCGCATCGAATCGAGCGCCAGCGTCTCCAGCTCCTCCGCCCGCGCGGCCCACGACCAACGGGCCTCCGCGTCGGTGCGCGCCTGCGCTCCGATGCGGAGCCGCTCCGCCGGGTCGCCGATCAGGCGCGCAAGCGCCGCCGCCAGATCAGCGGAATCCTCCGGCTTCACCAAGAGACCCGTCTCCCCATCGGCGATCAGTTCGCGCGTGCCCGGGATGTCGGTGGCGATCACGGGCAAGCCGCACCCCATCGCCTCCAGCACGACAATCGGCATTCCTTCGTAGCGCGACGGCAGCACCAGCACGTCCGCCGTGTCGAAGAGCGGCCGCACCTGCTCGCGCGTGAGCCAGCCGTGAAACACGATGCGGTCCGTCAACCCGAGCGCCGCCGCCTGCTCACGATACTCGGCCAACTGCGGTCCGTCGCCCGCCAGATCCAGACACCAGTCGAGCGCCATCACCCGCGGGTCGGCGAGCGCCTTCAGCAGCACATCGACCCCCTTCTGCACCGTCACGCGCCCCACGAAAAAGAGTCTCGGCGGACCGTCACGACCCGCCCGTCCCGAAGGCGGGGGAGTGAATACCTCCAGATCCACACCGTTGGCCAACGTCCCGAGCTGGCGCTTCGGAAAGGAGGGCTGCGCCAGGTCGCGCAACCCATCGCTCACCGCCACGGCGGCAGCCGCCTGGTACACCACCCAGCGATTCAGCCACAGCGTGCAGCGATGGTAGGTCGAGAGCACCCCCGGCAGCCACCCCGGCACGTCTCCGCCGTGAAACTGGACGATGTGCGGAATCCGCCACAGGATCGACAGTGGAAAACCCACCAGCCCCGACGGAATGGAGTGATAGCTCATGATGACGTCCGGGCGCTTGGCCAGCCGCAGCAGCACCCACGGTAGCGCCGTCAGCACATAGGAAATCATCTCCACAGGGTTGGATTGCCCCATCTTGCGTCGCCGCGACCGCAGCCGCGTGATCGTCAGGTTCCCCTCCACCGTGCGCCGCTCCAGCCCGGGAAACCAGGTGGTCACGACTTCCACGTGGTGTCCCCGCGCCACCAACTCCCGGGCCAGGAACTTGGAAACCATCCCCGCACCACCCCCCAGCGGCGGATACTCGTAATTGCAGAACAGAAACCGAAGCGGGCGCGTGCGATCCATGGAGGTCCATCGACAGGGCAATGCCGCATGGTGAAGCGACCGACCCAACGAGCGCAACTCCGCAAAGCACCAACGTTCCGACACTCCGAACGCACCCCCCCTCCGACCCAAACCCGCTTGGCACGTTTCTCGTTCAAAGCGCTCACTGGCACAGCAGCCTTGAGGTCCAAACCGAACGTGCCCTTCGCACCCTTTTTGCGGCAATCGTCCCTCGCAGACCGAACGCCGACTTTTGGGAAGTGCGCACGACCGACCAGCAAGAAAGGGAAATGCAAATGTCCATCGAACTCATCAAGCACGGCACACCCGCCCACTTCGAGGAAGACGACACCACTGGCGAAAGCATCGGGATTCAGCATCTGGTCAAGGAAATGCTCTATCGCATCGGCGAGGACCCCGAACGCGAAGGCCTCCTCAAGACCCCTCTGCGCGTCGACAAGGCCATCGCCTTCCTCACCTCCGGCTACCGCGCCGACCTCGACAAGATCGTTAACGGCGCCATCTTCGAGGAAGAGCTGGGCCGTGAAGGCGACGAAATCGTCCTCGTCAAGGACATCGAATTCTACTCCATGTGCGAACACCACATGATCCCCTTCTACGGCACCATGCACGTCGCCTACATCCCCGATCGGCGCATCATCGGCCTTTCCAAGATCCCGCGCATCATCGACATCTTTGCCCGCCGCCTTCAGGTCCAGGAACGCCTCACCGCCCAGGTCGCCGACTGCGTCCAGCAGGTCCTTAACCCCAAGGGCGTCGCCGTGGTCGCCGAAGCCAAGCACATGTGCATGTGCATGCGCGGTGTCCAGAAGCAGAACTCCACCACCACCACCAAGTCCATGCTCGGCGCCTTCCGCGAAAAGCCCGAACACCGCAGCGAGTTCTACGCGCTCCTCCGCGGCAACAACTAAGCAACACGACCAGCAGCAATCGCAGGCCTTGCCTTTCCCGACCTACCGCCGGGAATCATGGCGCACGGAGCCACCATGCTGCTGGTCGCCATCGCTGTCCTGCTAGTGCTGCTGCTCATCCCCCTGGCCGTGTTCCTCCACGGCCCCCGCCTCCTGCTGCCCCACCCGCGACCGCCCCCCCCCGGAGCCCCCCCCGACGTCCTCATCGTGCTCGGCTGCCGCGCCCGCCAGGACGGAACCCCTGGCATCGTGCTCAAGTCGCGGCTCGACCACGCCATCGCCCTCCACCGCGCCGGCGTCGCCCCCCGCCTCCTCATGACCGGCGCCGCTGTCTATACGAAGCATGTCGAAGCCGAAGTCATGGCCCGCTACGCCCTCGAACAGGGAGTTCCGGAAACGGCCATCCTCCGCGAACCCGACGCCACCAACACCCTCGAGAACGCCATCCGGTCCGCCGCCATGATGCGCAGCCACGGCTGGCGCCGAGCCGTCATCGTCACCACCGACTGCCACGTGTTCCGTGCCTCACAAATGTTCGCCGGACGAGGCCTCGAATACTTCACCTCCGGCGCCCCCCCCACCGGCGCCAGCCTAAGGACCCGCCTCACGATGATGCTGTGGGAACGCTACCTGATCTGGCGAGTCGTCAAACGCCGCCGAGAACAACGCCGCGGCATTCACGCCTGACCGGCCCACGAAGGGACACAATCCAGCAATTCCGCTTGAAACCAAGCCGGTTAATGAGCACCTTCACAACCCGTGAGCGGGAATAGCTCAGTTGGTAGAGCATCAGCTTCCCAAGCTGAGGGTCGCGGGTTCGAACCCCGTTTCCCGCTCCATTCAAACCTTGAAGAATCAATCATTCGCCCGGGCCCAAGCAGCTCGGGCGGTTTGCGTATTTCCGCTGTGTCAGTATGCTGTCAGTATTGCTCGCGGGGGTTGGGGAAGCTGCCCGGGGTATCTTGGCGTCGGTTTCCCGTGGACTTGCATTCGTCCGGGTCCTGTGGCATATGGTTTCGTCGTCTGGTCAAGACGGCACAATCCGCTGCGAGGGGCGATGGATCATCATGAACGAGGGCGGTGAGGTTAGCGCGAGGATCGGGGTGGAGGTCGCAACGCAGGACTCCGCGTTGGATGACCTGCGTCGGCGTTTCGAGGCGCTAAAGAACGAGCTGCGGGAGGTTCGTCGCGCCTCGAAGGACACCGGCGAGGAGATGGAAAGTGCCTTTTCGAAGGGAACGTCAGGCGCTGAGGGTTTCACCGTCGCCATGGGGACCGTCGCTGCAGCAGTGACAGCGGCCGCAGAGGGCTTCAAGGAACTTTCAAAGGCTAGAGAGGCAGCCGCATCGGCGGTGACAGATGCCGCGGGACAGCTCGGCACCCTTGCCCAATTGGGCGGTGGTGATCAGGGAAAAGTGGGAGCGCTTCAGCTCAACGCACTCGAGTTCTCCAATCAAACCGGCCTTTCAATGGGCGCCGCGGCAAAGGCGGTGTTTGACCTAGAGTCAGCCGGTTCGAACAACGCAGAGACGCGTGACTTCTATGCTCGCCTCTCCTTTGTTGAGGAGAATATCGCCCCGATGATTCAAGGGGCGGCCATGCTTCGCGCCAATCTTGGCCCGCAGGTCGGGACTGATCAGCAGCTGGTGAGCAAAGCCATAGCAGCGGCAACCTTCGTGCCTGGCGCTACTCCAAGCGACGTGCTTGAGGCGTCAAGCAAGGGAGGTTTTTTTGCCAAGGAACTGGGGCTCTCCGACGAGGAGCTGATTGCCGCAACTTCGATTGTTGGACAGAAGACGGACATCAACGCGGCCGGAACCCAGACGAGCGCTTTTCTCAAGTTTCTGAACTCGAAGAGTTTTGGACAGAGCATGAAGGGCCAAGGGCTCGCGGCCATGATCGAATCGATTCAGAACCTGGGACTTGAAGGTGAGGCCCTAAACAAGTACTTCGGTGAGGTCGACGCCATGAGGGGGTTCGGCGCGCTCGCTGGATCAGACCTTGCAGGGCGCACAGCAGCAATCGAGGCCGCAAACGCGACCGACCTGGGCGGGGCTGCGGCGGACTCCTACCTTGCGACTCCCCTGGGAGCCTCGGCACGTGCGGCAAGAGTGACCAAGCAGCGGGCCTCCAATGCAGACATTCAACGAGGAATGGAGCGCAACCTTGCGAACTCTGTTCTCGAGTCCGCAAAGACGCGTGTCCGCTCCGGGGAGGATCCTTTGGGGAACATCTTCAGCCCCGAGTGGGACAACTATCTGCTGTTCGAGGCAGCAGTTCCCGACTTCGTCCCACTGCTCGGAGGTATGCCCTTAAACCCCACAGCAGTCAGACGGACGGCCGGTGGCTTGATGGGTGAGACTGACGCCGACTTTGCCCGTCGCTGGCTCCCGTACACGCGTGCTGCGGACAAGCCCGCCTTGGAAAGCGCCGTGCGGTCTGTCGGCGATAGTCCGTTTCCTACGCAGGCCGCGCCGATCTACAACACCACGAACAACGTCACGAACGTATACAACTACGGCGGTCCTGAGGACAGCAGTGGGGGCGTTAACTAGGCCTCGGGCGAGGCCCGTTGGGGGGGGCATGAAGGGGTACCCCCCCGGGCTTTGGGTCCTTTGGGACGGGGAAAAACCCCGGGGCCCGAAGGCACCGCACAATTTGTGCAGAGAGTCCGGAATAATTCAGGTAATTCCGCTCGAGCTGCGGAGGCTCCCAGTGCGGGATTGGCTGCCGCGCTCGGGAAGCAATCGCGCAGCAGCCCCGCTTGTGCTGAAAGGCCATTGGGTGGAACCGCCGGGGGCAGCCGACTGTCAATCGGCGGCAACGAATCGCTCGCGAATATAGGGGGGAGGCACGCGCCCATTGATGGCTTTCCGAAGCTCTTCCAGCGCCTCAAGGGCATCGGTATCCACGCACCCGTCCATAACACCTTGGAGCTGGATCCATTCGCGGCGCGACTCCACAAGTTGAGGGAGACTGCCCGCGTCTGCAAAGGGGGCGAACCGGGCCAGACAACGAGCAAGCAGATCGACGTCTCCCTCATCGTTCGTCCCACGCAATGCCGCCATCATGGCGCCGAGCACGTCGGGCCGCGCGGCTCGGCGCTCGAGCCCTCGCCACAAGCAGGCCTCCTTCTCCCCATCTTGTCCGTCGAGAGCTCCAAGGATCACTCGCCGCACAACCCAGCGCTGTGCCACTCGCGGGGTTGATCTCTTGCACGCGCTCGGTTCGGTCGTCAGCAGGAGCGAACGGTAAACCAGCAAGTCAAGGAGGGCAGCACGGGGGAGCGGCTCGACGGCGAGACAGAGCCAATCCTCAATCGAATCAAGGTAGAGCTGCCGGGTCGAATCATCAGGGAGGACCTTGAACCCCGCGCCGGCTATCTTTCTGATGGTCTCAAGCGGCAGCACGCGCCGATTGCTGGCGTAGACCGGATTCGGGATCGTGTCGAGCGTACAGGATGCTGAGACCACTGCAAGGACCGGGGAGTCCTGGGGCGGGGTGCTCTTGGAGTTGTCGACGGAGGTCTCACTAGCGCGGGAGGACTTCCTGACGGCCCTAGAACTCGCGGCGCGAGCCTTCATGGCGGTCGCCTTCCTGCAGGGCGAGGAGTTCTTCGGCTTCGCAGTACGGTGCTTGACAACGTCTGACTTCTTGGCGGGCGAGCTGGTCTTCATCAACATTTCATCCTTTCGTGGGTTCTTGGGGTTCGCCCGATGGCGGGGCAGGTGTCTCGGCAAGGACAGCCTTCCGGAAGGCCGCAATTTGTTCGGGGGAGAAGGTTCGCGCGAGGCTTCCGTCTAGCTCAGCAATGACCGGTCGCACGATTGTCTCGATAGCGTCACAGACAAGCGCGATCCGGGACTCCAAACTCGCGAGCTTTGCCTTGAGCTGCAGGATTTCCCCCGCTTGGGCGGTGACGGCAATCGCCAGGCCGTCGCGAGAATCGAAGGGCACGGCCTTCATTGCGGGCGGTGCCGGCTTGGGTGTGTTGCGGTTCTTCGGCATGATCGGTTTCCTTTGGGGGCGAGTGTTGCGCCGGCCAGGTTCCAGCCGGTAGCGGCGGCCCTTGGCGGTGCGGCGAATGCGGATGACGTAGCCCTGCCGGGGGGTGTCGCTGGCGCGCTTGAGCAGGAGCGCCATGCGGGCCACGGGGCTCCCCTCGGGTCCGACCAGGTCGTCAAGCAGGAGAAAGTCGGCGGCGAGCTGGGCAACCTGCCGGGCGCTGGCTTCCGCGGTTCCGAAGCGGTCCGTCCATACGCCAAACAGGCGATTCCAAACGAAGTCTTGCGGGAAGTCCTTGGGTGACACGGGGGCCGGCTCCTTTCGGTGGAAGGGTGATAGCGTCGGCGAGCTGAACCGACCGGCGCGGGCGGTTGGGGGTCGGCTCAGACCCACCCTGTGCGGTGAGTGGGATCGTCCTCGCGGCCGTCGGGATCGTCGGCGAGGCGCCCGGGGACGCTGAACCTTTCAGAGGTTCCGCGCGGGTTCGGTGGTAGGTTCGGCACTCCCGAGGCCGATTCCATGGGGCTCTTGGAGGATTGCTGAACCTGCTGATGTTTTCCGGTGGGTGTGCCCCCACGCGTATATGCGGCCCGGGCGTCCAAAGGATTTCCGTTCTCTCGCGTACGCAAGGACCAAGCAGAAACATCAGCAGGTTCAGCAGAAGCCGAGGTGGACCCGGTTTTATGCGGGTCCAGCGGTGCTGAACTTGGTGCCGAACCATGGCGGAAAAGATCCGCAGGAGGGGGAGAGGTTCCGCGTTCAAGCCAGTAGACGTTACCCTGCCGCCCTTGGCGGGACCGGATGACAAAGTCATCCTGCATGAGTCCGACCGCTTTCCGGAGGCGGTGACCGAGGCGGGTGGCGTTGCTTCTGCTCCCGCCGTTCCCGGGACCAATCAGGTCGTCGAGGATGTCGAGGGAGGAGGCGACTTCGGCGAGTTCCTTGGGGATCACCTCCGCATAGGAAAAGCGATCGTACCACGCGAGCAGGAAAACCCGCCACGTCGCCCCCTCGGCGTCGAGGGCCTCAAACATGGCATCGCGGTTGCCAAGGAACCCGTCAACTCCCGCGGCGTTGAGGATGCCCCCCACAACAGAAACCCAGCTCTCGAAGGAGCCCATTCGGCGCGTGGTACAAAGCGGCCGCCCCTTCGCAATCCAGTTCTGAACCAGGGTAAGGACGGCCGCCACGATCAGCGGTCGAGTTTGGCGAAGGTAGCCGACCAGGTCGGGGTGCTTGAACCCGGCGCGGTCCCACGGGCGAGGCTGGGCAGGGTCGAGGCTGATCAGCACCGCGCGGCGGGTGATCTCCCGCGAGAGGGTGACGCCGTTGCCGGTGAGAATCCACAGGCTCCGGATTGGAACGGAAGCCACAGTGTTCCCGCCAAGGAGTCGATCCTCGAAGACAGCAGCGGTGAGCATGGACGCCAGGGCGGCAGAGTCGAGGATTCCATGGTCGGCGTTGTCTATCAAGACCAGCGGGACAGCTCGGAGTGCCAGGGAGAAGAGGGCCTTGCGCTGCTCTTCCTCGCGCTTGGAAAGCGTGGTCGGAGTGGCGAGGGTGCCGACGGCTGCAAGGGAGATGACACTCGCAAGGAGCGACTTCCCGGAGCCTGGGGAGGGTGCCACGATGATGAAGAGCGGGGTCGGTCCCTCGATCAGTTGGCGTGCCACGATGGTGAGCACGGCGGCCATGAAGTGAACAAGCGACGGACGGTCGGAAAAGGGGAAGTCGCACACGGTTTCCTCAAGCAGCCCGACGGCCGCTTCGACTTCGGAACCCGTGGGACGCTCCGGAATCGCGGGCATGGAGGCACCGAGGTCAGAGTCGAGGAAGACTCTATCCTCCGGGTGGTAGCCTTGGGCGATGATCAGACGGCCGGACCGTGAGACAATCGGCGAATAGACTACGGCTTCGAGCGGTGGAACCAGATCGGTTGCAAGAAGGGCGTCCTCGACCAGATCATCAGGAACCTTTCCCGCGGGAGCGACCCCTCCCCGCGTGGTGACCACGAAATCAGCGTGCCGGATGAGGAGACCACGGAGGCGGTGGCGGTCGAAGGGCCGAATCCGAAGGAGTACGTCCGCGCCGATTGCCGTTTCCTCCAGTTCGATCAGCCGGCATTGCCAGACGAACACTCGCGGCCCCCGCTTCCCTTCATTGAGCGTGCGGAGCACGTTGCGGACATCCTCGCAGATGTCGCGGCGCTGCCTCCCGCTGATGATGACTTGCGGGCGAGCCGACACCACGGGCGCGGCGTCGAGCAGCTCGCGCACCGCGGGAAGTCCCCGCTCGCGCGCCAGGTCGCAAAGGTCCCACTTGTTCGGCGTCCCTTCCGGCCACACCAACGCGCGGATCTGACGGAAGCCCCCCGCGGCGAACGCGGCGACGGCGGCCTCGGTTCCCTTGCGGCCCGCCTCGTCTGCATCGAAGGCGACGATCACCACCGTAAAGCCGAGGGACCGAAGCAGCTCGACCAGCTCCTTGGCGGGGGCCTTCTCCCCGTGAGTAAAGCTGACGGCACGGAAGCCTGCCGTGCGCGCGACCAGTTCCTTCTCCTCGCCCCCGGTGTAGACCAGGACGGCGCCTTCCTCTGCCTTGCGGGTCAGCTCGAAGGCCGGAAACAGGCCGGTTCCCTTGCCGACCGAGTGGCGCTTGCCCTCGGGGGGCGGCGCGACGGTGACCCCCGTGGATTCCTCCCGGTAGCGGTGGGCGGTCTTTGCCTTCTCAATTGGTCCATCGGTGCCCGTGGCGGGGTAGAGGATGCAGGGCACGCTCGCGCCAAGAGCCGGGACGAACCGGTCCCCCGTGGTGCATCCGGCCTGCGCGAAGTCCGACCATTCGAGGCCGTAGGAACGGGCCAAGGCGTCGCGGTAGTCGGGGGTGAGGTCGCGCCGTTCCACTTGTGGCTTCGGCTTGGCGGCGGCCTTGCGGGCCTTCGGCGTGGCTTCCTCGGTGGTAAGGCCCAACAGGCTGCCGCACCGGATGAGTAGCTCGGGAAACTGTGTCTTGGGGTCGAGGCCCCACAGCTTGCCGCACAGGTCGAACGCGTCGCCTTTCTCGCCGGTCCCGCGGTCGATGAATCCTCCCGGCCTCGAGCTGCCGTCTCGCACCGTGAGGATGTCGAGGGATGGCTCGTTGTCCTCCCGCCATGGACAACGGCAGGTGTCGTGCCGGGAGTCCTTCCGCTTCAACTCAGAGCCCGCCTGCTTCAAGGCCCGCCGTACCAGGTCCAATCCATTTTCGCGGATGTATTCTTTGAGTCGGTCATTGTGCTTCTTTGCAGCCATCGCTTGCCCCCGTGAAGTCGAGGATAGCGCGGGACGCTTGACGGGGATTGCTCCCCGTGGTGCAGTCCTGACGCGCGATTCCCGTCCGCAATGCATTTCTCGGCCGCGTCGGTCTCCTCCCGGCGCGGTCCTTCGTTTGTGGGTGAGTCATCAGCTCGCAGCGGCCTCGCTTGGGGCGCCCTCGAGCTTGGGGGTCGAGCTGTTGATCCACGCTTCAAGGTCAGCAACCGGGTAACGTACTGCGGCGCCGACCTTCACGAACTTCGGGAGCTGCCGCCGATAGCGGCGGGTGGCAAGGGCCTTCGGAGTGATTCCGAGGCGGCGCGCAACCTCCTCGGTGGTGAGCAGCTCGCGCCCATTCTCTGACTGGAGAGTGACCGGCATGATTCCTTCCTCGCTTTGTGGATTCTGACAGCGCCTGGGGCTGTCAGTCGCGAAGAGGGTATGCTGGAAGATGGGACCAGTCAAGAATACCACCGATCCCTTGAATGGGTGAATCGGGGAGTTTCTCGCCTATTCAGGGGAGCGGATATCAAGCAACGCGAGGGCAAGCGCGATGCCCGCGTTGACGTCCTTAGGCCAGCTCCCATCCTCGGCTATGCCGAGCTTCCACTTATCGCAGCGCCACTTGGATCGATCATGCAGGATCCTTTCCTTGGCGGGCTTCCCTCGCCTCCCGCTTGAGTCTGTCGGGATCTGTTCGGCTATGTCCGGCATCAGGGAGTTCAAGCCCCGGCGGGTGGTGATGCCGTCGAACTCCGGGTCAGGGTGATCCGACGCGTTTTCGATGAGGAAACAGGTCACGAATGATGAGCACTTCGATTTGCTGGCGCCGGTAGCGCGTGAAAGCCATGCCGTCGCGACCTCTGCCCACAAAACCCACCAGCGGAGCTGAGAACCCCTTGGGCGCTTGTTCTCGCCTATGGCTTCAATGGCACTTCCAAGCTTGCCGATGGTCTCCGGGAGATTGCGCCCCCCAAATCCGGATTTGTCGACAGCCTCGCGCGCTTGGAGCACCAGGTGGAGCCACTCCTCGGTGGACCGCGGACCCAGCTTGACCGCGACCTTTCGAAGCCATTCGTCCCGAGACGGGAAGAATGCACGGTTGGGCGAAGCGTTGGCATTCCCTCTTCCACCGACCAAGAAGAGTAGGTCGACAAACGCCCCCTCTGCCGAATCGCCGGGCGTGAGAAGGCGGGCAATAGCCAAGAGCGCCTGGGTGAGCTGCACCCATGGAGGATCAAGGACCGGCGGCAGGAAGTACGGCGCGGGGAGGGTGCCCCTCTTGTGGCCGTGGGTCAGCTCAAGCGCCATTCTCGCCCCCTCTTCGGCCAGAACGAGCAGAGAATCGCTTTCGACTGGAAGCCTGCGCTTCCCGGACGTGGGTGAGTCGCTGCCGGCCAAACGTCGGTGTAGCTCGCTCGCCACAAGAAGCAAATCGGCCTTTGCCGTGATGACGTGCTCCTTGTCACCGATGAAGAAAGCCCCGCGCTCCGCTCCGATCATCGCGGTTTCATGGTACCGGCAGTCATTCAGCAGCCAATCCTCGACTGGGTCGAGAGTTCGGAGGGTGAGGCCCCAAAGGTCACCTGTCCTGCTGTTGGGCGGATCCACACGCAGCGCCTCAGCAACCCCAACGGTCGATAGCTCGAAGAATCGCGAGGTGAAGCTGTCCGCGATACCGTCGGTCCCGTTCAGCATCCGATGAAGCCAGCTCATGGCCGGGGCCTGAGAGAGCGCTCCGAAGTCGGCACGCCACCCGGGCCCGTCCTGCCTGATGCAGGAAAGCTTCTGCAGCATGAGACGCAGGCGGTCATTCACCCCAAGGACTTGAGCCGGGGCCGATCCTCCGAGGCTGGGCTTGTCCGGAAAAAGAAGCTCCCACTTCTCGGGCCGAGGAATCATCGCAGGCTCTCCGAGGCGAGGCGTATCCCCTGGGGTGATGGTGGCGGGAGTTCCTTCCAGACCGGCGAATCAATCACGAGGCCCCGCGTCACGAAGGATGGTCGCTGACTCATTCCTCGGCTTCCTCACCGCTGTGGACACCACGCTTCCCTCCGGACGCGCGTCGGCCCCCTCTCGCATGGCAGCATCGGTCGGGCAAGTCGCTCAATGCGCCACCGCTCATTTGATCGCCGCCTCCTGCCATGCGCGTTCGAAATCAACGAGGACGACCGCTCCATGAACCCGCCGAATCCGCGCCTCCGGATGCTCACCGTTGTACCTCCGCACCCAGGCCGACAATGCCGCTGGTGTTTTCGCCACCCGGTCCGCCAGGACCTTGATCGCAATATACTGCGGGACTCTCAGGGTCATCGAACGCGTCTCCCTTCGGCGATGTCCTCGACCTTGGCGGCGGGGCGGGCCACGGCGTCGACGATCAGCGCCCCGACCAGCTCGGCAGCGTCTAGCATCGGCGCGTCTGCGAGGTGCGCGTAGCGTTCCGTTGTGCGGGCCTGCGAGTGACCGAGCATCTTGCCGACCAGCGGGAGGGCCATTCCCCCGGCCACGGCGAAGGACGCGAACGAGTGACGAAGATCGTGGATCCTCACGTCCTCCAGACCCGCGGCGCGCCTCACCCGTTGCCAGGGCTTCTGCGGATTGACCAGGGCGGCGCCGGCGAGTCGCCCCTCAATGATCCAGGTATCCTGTGACCGGAGCTGTTGAAGGCGGCGAAGCTCGGCGATTGCCTGCTCGTTCAGCGGGACCCGCCGAGCGCCGGTCTTGGAATCGGGGAGGGCAAGGACGCGCTCCTCCCACCGAACCCAATCCCAGCGGGCGAGCTGAATCTCGGTCAGGCGGGCGCCGGTATAGATCAGCAGGCGGAAGAGTCCCGCGGCGAAGGGGGAGATTCCCCGGGAGGTCGGTTCCTCAAACTGGCGCTTGTCCAGTGCCCCTGATTTTGTCCGCTTTGGGGCCTTCCCTGCCTTCGCGAGCCTTTCGATCAGTGAGGACACCTTTGCGGGGTCGAGCTGGCTAGGCTCGGCCCTCTCGACGGAAGCAAGGCCCCCGAGGCGTTCCTCTTCGGCGATGGCTGCAAAGAGACGCTGAACTTCCTCGACGGTGAGGAACCTCTCCCGCCCCTTCTCGGCGTGCTGCTTCACCCGCGAGGCGGGATTGGTTGGGATCAGTTCGAGGTCGAGCGCCCTGTTGAGCATGGCGCGAAGGAGGCGAAAGGACTGGTTGGCGACAACGGGCGCGTCCTCGTGGTCGCGAAGGAACCGGACCACATCGGCGCGGGTAATCTCCGCGAGGCGCTTCTTGCCCAGTGCCTTCCCGAGGCGATTCTCCCACAGCCAGGTATTGGTGCCGACCGTGCCGGGCTTCCACTGCTTGCGCATGGTGGGGAGGTATTCGGCGCTCCAGAACTCGGCGAGGGTCTCGCGCCCGGCCTCGCGCGCTTCGCGTCGGCGTTCCTCGACCGGATCGACGCCCCGCTCGGCAGCGCCCATCAGGGCCTTGGCCTCCCGGCGGGCCTTGTCGGCGGTAAGGACGTCAGCGCGCCCGATGGTGATCCGGCGATCCTTTCCAGCCACCCGGAAGGCAGCGAAGTAGGAGCGGACTCCCGCCGGGGTGACATAAACCCCGAAGCCCGGAAGCGCGGTGTCGTAAACGCGGGAGCCATCGGGAAGGGCTTTCACGGTGGCGTCGGTGAGCTTCATCCTGGCGGAGGCCTTTCCCCGTCCCCCGGCCTTTCCTCTCTCCTGCTTCGAACTGATCTCCATAACCCGCGAACCTCGCTTCCGAACTCCGGCGAGGAGTCCGTGTCAGTATCGTGTCAGTATTGCGTGCGGGGATTCGTGAAGATGCAAGGAGAAACGAGAAGACGCTATTTTGGGCCAAAGTCCTGTGAAGTTCCCTGTTTCTGCTATCGCTGACGAATATTGGCGAGTCTTGGAGGGTATCGATTCATCAATTCCCAAGCTGAATGTCGCGGGTTCGAACCCCGTTTCCCGCTCCATCTCAAACACTCAAACTAATCGACTTCCACCAGATCGGCCTCGAAGCGCCGCCATTGCTGTTGTTCGTTGGGGATTCGCGGAAGCTCAAACTCGGCGTTTCACTCATCGATCTGGCCCAAGACGGGAGCGGCGGGCAGCCCGTTTCGGACTGCCCGCCGCTTTCCTACTTCGAGTTCCCTCGGGCCGCCGTTAGTACGGGTTGGAGGGGGTGAATGTGCCGTTGTTGACACTGAGGCGGATCGGGGCGACCGAGCCTGACATGGTACCAAAATTGAACATTCCGCCGCTGGTCAGCTTTGTCCGCAGTACATTGTTGTAGATGAGCGATTGGCCCGACACCACCCGCTGGCGAACCGTCTGGGAGTCCTCCCAGAGGATGTACACTGCCGCGGTGCCATCGACGTAGCCGATCCGGTCGCGATCGATGAAGATCGACGTGCGTTCATCGACGGCGACGGCCGTGAGCGACGGCGTCGTTCCATCCTGCAGCAGGCGAGCCAGCCACGACATCGGCCGTCCCATGCGGGTACGCGCCGCAAAGTGCGTGTCGGTGATTATGTTGTCCATCAGAGGCACCGTCAGGAAGCCACTGGAGATGATGTTGTTTGCCGCATAAGGATTCGCGAGGGCCTGGGCGCCGGTGATGGCCGTGACCCCGTCCGGGTCGTAGATGAACTCACCCATGACGTGGTTGCCCGCTGAGGTTCCGCCGATCACCCCGCCGCGATTGTAGACCTCCGTCAGCGCGACCTCAACCTGTGTATCCTTCCAGAAGTTCAGGTAAGCGGACTGGTCGCCGCCGGCGACGAACACCATTTCTGCCGTCCGAATTGCCCAGTACGCGTATGCGGAGTTTGCCTTCGTGGTGTTGTCGATGATCAGCGTCTCGACCGAATCGGGCTTCAGCGTTCCGCTGGCGACGATTTCGTCGTAAAGATACGTCTGATACCCGCTGGAGTTGTCGGTCCTCAGAACAACAATATCCCCACCGTTGATGATCGGATAGGCGCGATTGGCGAAAGCTGCATCGACTTCCAGACTGCCGCCCATCAGGAGCACTGCCGGGCCGTTCACTGGTTGGCGCGCCGAATCCGCAGAGTTACCCACCAGATAGTTCGTCAGATTCGAGGGCTTTGTCGGACGCGGTCCGAATCCCGTCGGAGTCGGGCTCGGCGTTGGCGTCAGTGTTGGGGTGGGCGTCGGCGTGGGTGTCGATGTAGCCGTCGGTGTCGGTGTTGGTGTGGGCGTGGCTGTCGGCGTCGGTGTGGCACTACCACCCGGGAAGGTCACATTGAGCGTGTAGGCCCCGGTCCCAGAATACCTCGTCACCTTGATGACGTAGCGCAGTGGGTCGGTCGCATAGTAGGTTCCCGTTTCCGGACGCGCGCTGGACTGGCCGGAAAGCACATAGGACCCGGTCGGCTTGTACAGGAAGAAATCGAAATCCCGCGGGCTGGTGTGGCTGAGGGTGATGTTGATGTTTCCCGGGGAGGTGACGTCGAAGTAGTACCAGTCGATGTCGGAGTTGTTGCCGATTTGCGCGCTGACGTTCACGCCAGAGCCCAAAGGGCCGTCGGCGGCGCTTTCCGTGTTGTTGTTTTCCGACTCCGCCGTGATCTGGGCCGCGACGGGGACGCCGGCCAAGGTCACGAGGAGTCCGAACGCAAGGAGGAGGGAGGACTTGATCTTCATGTAAATGCCTGCTTTCGCCTGAGAGATGTCATGGACTTGACACTCGCGGGAAAGTTTTTCAAGTATTTTTTTGTTTTTTAGGTGGTTCCAAAGAATACTCCAGATTTAGACAGCCTTGGAGCGAATTGCTCGAGGGCCGGAAGCAAAGTCTTCGAGCCTTTCGAGATCGATCAAGTTGAATAAAATGAGTGCTTTGGGTTCGACCGGGAGCGGGCTGCTTAAGCTGAGGCTCCCGAGTTCGAACTGCGTTTCGCGCTGTCTTGCGGATACTCTTCCAATCACATTACCGGGCGCTTTTTTGGGTCCAGCCGGGTCAATTCCGCGTCTGCACGGGCGGGCGGGTGGGAATCGTCATTTCGAACTCGGTGGCTTGGGGGGTGCTGGAGACAAGGGTGATTTCTCCGCCATGGAGGCGGGCGATCTCCCGGGCAACGGGGAGACCGAGTCCGAGGCCGCCCTCGATGGCTGCTTCGGGGGTGGAGCGGCTTCGGAAGTGTTCGAAAATCTGCTCTCGTTCTTCCGTCGGGATGGTAGGGCCTGTGTTGCGGATTCTAAGCCGGACCAGCTTGTCGAACGAGGTGAGTTCCACCTCCACCTTCTTCCGCTGGTCGTTGTGGCGGGCCGCGTTGGCGAGCAGGTTGGTGATGGCGGGGTAGAGGAGGGCCGGGTCGGCTTGAATGATGATGTCGGGTTGGATATGATCGACGATGCGCAGGTCGGGGGCAATGATGCCAAGATCCTCGATCAGGCCCTGGACTTCGTTGCTGATGTTGGTGCTCTCGGGGAGGATCGCAAGGTTTCCACTTTCCGCGCGGGAGAGCAGGAGGACGCGGTCGGTGATTTCCCGCAGCCGGTTCAGGTCCTCCAGAAAGCCCGCGAGGCGTTGCTCCTCCTCGGATCCGGCGCGGGTCCTGCCGAGGGCCTCCTCGATTTGGGCGACGAGCACGGTGATGGGGGTCTTGAGTTGGTGGGCCACGGTGGCGCTGAAGCGTCCGTTCCGTTCAAAGCTGAATCGCAGGCGGTCCATCATGGCGTTGAACTCGTTCACGATGGGCGAGAATTCGATCACGTGATTGTCCGGAGACGCGCGGTGGTGGAGGGCGTCGGAGGAGATGGTGGCGAGTTCTTCCGTCATGCGCTGCACGGGTGCGACGACCATGCGGCCGAGGAGCACGGCGGAGAGGATGGACAGCAGGGCGACGCCGCCGAGCGCGGGGAAGATGGCATCGAGGACGGCTGATTTGCGGGCTTCGAGGCGTGACGCATCGGCACCGATGATCATCTGTTCGCCGGGGATTCCGGCGGTGAGGATCCGGTACGCCCGGTCGGCCATTTCGATGGTGCGGCCCGGTTCCGAGCGGAAGTCTTTACGGTAGCTAGGTCCCTGTGGAGGTCCATCATTGCCGGGGGGGCCGCTTCCGGGTGGTGGTCGACGGCCGCCAACCGGCCCGGAGGCGCGACCGGGCCACGACGACGGACGCCTCCCTTCGAGTAGATCGTACCAGTCGGGGGGGAAGGTCATGGAGGGTGCGGCGTCCTCGAGTCGCAGGTCCTTCGGCCAGTTTGCGCTGACGTAGGTCAGGACTCCCTCCGGGTCGCGACGCTGGACAGCGAAGAAATACTCCTCGACCTGTTGCCGGTCAGCCTGCACGGCAAAGAGGCGTTCCGCCTGCTCGAGGCTCATCATGGCGTCTGGCCGCCCGCTGAAGGCGTGTCGGGCGGTGGAGGCGAGGTCGCGGTCGAAATCCTCTGTGGCGAGCGCGGAAACCCGCAGCCAGATGGTACCTCCGAGCGAGGTCAAAAGGACCAACTGCATGGCGCAGGTAGCCAGTACGACCCGTGCCACGAGGGATCGTCGCAACAGCTTGATCATTCGTCGCCCTCGGTGAGGACAGTGCCGATGACCCGGTAACCGACGCCGCGCACTGTCTCGATGAAGCCGGGGGCGCCTGCGTCCGCCAAGCGGTTGCGAAGTCGACCGACGTAGACGTCGAGCACGTGATCACCCGACTGGGAACCATAGGACCAGAGCGCGTTGATGATCTTGGCGCGCGGCCTGACGGCATTGGGCACGCGCATCAGGTAGACAAGCAGGTCGAACTCGCGCGTGGTCAGCTCCAGCTTGTTGCCACCTACCGTTACTTCGCGGCGCACGCGGTTGAGGCTGACGTTGCCGACGCGCAGCTTCACCTCGTTGAGCTTGCCGGACTCCTCGTGTGCCGGGCGTCCGATGCGGCGCATGAGGGCATCGATGCGCGCCATGAGTTCCTCAAGATAGAATGGCTTGGTGAGGTAGTCGTCGGCTCCGTCGGTCAGTCCCCTCACGCGGTCCTCGACACCGTCACGAGAGGTGAGCACGAGGACGAGCAACGGGGATCCGGCGGCCCGCAGTTCCCGCAGGATATCGAATCCCTTCATCCCCGGCAGCATCACGTCGAGCACCACCAGGTCAAAGCCGCCGGAAAGGGCAGTCCGCAGGCCATCACGTCCGTCGGACACCCAAGTCACGTCGTATCCGGCCCCCGTCAGGGCCGTCGAGATCGACGATGCGATCCGCGCCTCGTCCTCCACGATCAGGATGCTGTCCTTGCGCAACGGCTTGTGTGGCATGGTGCGTTCCCGCCTCTTCGTGCTCCCCGGAACGTGGCGCTTTTCCCGCCGGGAACCAATCGGATTATCGATCCTCAACAACAATTGAGATGTCACGTGGCACTCCATTGATGTGCATTCATGGCAGGGACTATTCCCCGCCCACAGGGGAACACTCAACGCATCAGGAGCAAACGATGAAAATCAGGCGAATTGCCGCTTTGCCGTCCGGGATGGCGCTCGGGCTCATGCTACTTTCACCGCACTTGGCTGCTGCCACTTTCGTTGTCGACAACGGTGGTGACGTCAGCGATAGTGACTTTACCGCCGGAAACTTCACGCTGCGCGAGGCCATCGAGCAGGCCAACGCCACCGCGGGGGCGGACGTCATTGAGTTTGACGCGTCCATCACGACGGTGGTGCTGACCGCCGCGCTTCCATCCATCTCCGAGCAGGTGCGAATCGACGGCACCGTGAATGCAAGCTACGTGGAACTGGAGGGTGTGACCAACTCGGTTTCCGGAAACGGCATCACTGTTGGGACCACCTCCTCGGGCACGGAAATCTATGGCCTGGACATCAACACGTTCGGTAGTCGCGGCATCGAAGTATCGGGTGCAAACACGACCATCGGTGCCCCCGGAAAGGGGAACGTCCTTCGCGGGATGGGGGGACCCACTATCGTTCTCGATCCAGCGTCATCTGGTGGGTTGGTGCAGGCGAACCTGATCGGCGTGCAGCGTGACGGTGTCACTCAGCAGACCAATTCCGGTGGTGTGGAACTCTGGGGATCGGGCCACATCATCGGTGGCGATACGGCGGCGGAGCGCAACGTCATCTCCTCCGCCACTGCCTCGAACGGGATCAATGTGCTCGGTGGCTCGGGTCACGTGATCCAGGGAAACTACGTGGGTACCGACCCGACGGGTACACTCGATTGGGGGAATTCGGGCCATGGCATCTACTGTCAGGTGGCTGGAACGGTCATCGGAGGGTCCAACCCCGGGGAGGGGAATCTGGTCTCCGGCAATGGCCTAAACGGTATCCAGCTGTCAGGTGTCACTTCCTATGCCATCCGAGGGAACACGATCGGGCTCAACGCCTCGGGTAACGCGGCTCTCGGGAACTCCTCCCGGGGTATCCTGATCCTGACGACGGCGACCAATGGCATCATCGACGGTAATCTCATCGGCAGCAACGCGGGGCATGGAGCAGAAGTTCGCGGCAGCGGAACCACCTTCTCGAACAACGTAGTGGGCTTGGGGGCGGACGGCGTCACGGATTTGGGGAACTCAGGATACGGTCTCTTCGCAGATGGCGCCACGAGCATTGTCATTTCGGACAACACCCTGTCCGGGAACGACTCCTACGGCATTGGGATCTCCAACGCCGTCGGGGCAATGGTGCAGGACAATATCATCGGGCTGACCACGAGCGGATTGGCTGCCGCGCCGAACCTCGGGACGGGCATCCACGTCTACAATGCATCGGACAACATCACCATCACCGGCAACGTGATCAGCAGAAACGGTATCGGCGGCTCCGGGAGCAACCGCTACGGTCTTCGGGTGGAGGGTTCCACTGGTGGCGTGATCAAGAACAACAAGATCGGCACCGACATCAACGGAACCACTGGCTTCGGCAACCAGCGTCACGGTATCTCCATCATCGCGGGTTCCCATACCATTGGCGGCCTTGGGTCCGGTGAAGGCAACCTGGTGATGGGAAATGGCGAGAACGGGATCGAGATCTCGTCGGCATCGGGGACCAACAACTCAATCGAAGGGAATGTGGCCAGCGGCAGCGGAGGCTACGGCATCCTGATCAGCTCGGCCACGACGGCGACCGTCCGCGGAAATATCGTCGGACTGAATTCCGCCGGCACCGCCGCCTACGCGAACGCCAATGGCATTGGGCTCACCGGCGCGGGTACCTTCACCATCGGCGGTTCGACCGCCGCGGAACGGAACGTCATCAGCGGCAACACGACGGTGGGAGTGGTGCTCACCGCCGGCACCAGCACGCTGGAAGGGAACTATATCGGGGCCGGAAGCGACGGCGCCACCGACCTGGGCAATGGTGGAAATGGCGTCACCGGGAGCGGTGTTGCCGGTCTGAGCCTGACCAACAACGTGATCTCCGGCAACGGGGGCCTCGGCGTTCAGCTCTCCAACTGCGACAATGCTACCATCGATGGAAACATCATCGGAATGACCGCCACGGGGCTCGCGAGTCTGTCGAATAGCAACACGGGGCTTTACCTACTCAGCGGTAGCGACGGTGCCACGATTACCGACAACGTTGTCAGCTCCAACGGGATCGGTGGGAGCGGTTCGAACAGATACGGTATTCGGCTCGAGACCTGCGCCAGCGCTGTCATCCGCGGCAACATGGTCGGTGCGGACATCAACGGGAACGGTGGCTTCGGTAACGCCCGCCACGGGATCAGCACCGTGACCAATCCGGCCACGGTCGGCGGGGCGCTCACCGGTCAGGGAAACATCATCCGCAGCAATGGCGAGACTGGAATCGAAGTTAGCTCCAGCACCGCGGGCGCAACCATCGTCGGAAACACCGTTGCCGATTGCGGGACCTACGGCATCGTGCTGAGCGGCGACGGCGACAAGGTCGCTCAAGGAAATCAAGTCCTGGACAGCGGAATCCACGGTGTCTCCATCTCCGGGGCGGGTGCCATCTCTCTCCTTGAAAATTCCGTCTCCGACAGCGGGACAAATGGCGTCTCCATCGCTGGTTCCGGCGTCATTACCGCGCAGGATAACGTGATCACGGGCAGTGGGCAATATGGCATCTCCCTCGGTGCAACCGGCTCTGACACGATCACGGGAAACACCTTTGCGAACAACTTCGCGGCGATCCTGGTCGGCTCCGGTTCGAACACCATCGAGGACAACCAGGTCACGGGCGGGTCGTTCGGGATCGTCTTCTCCGACGACTCCGCGTCGCTCGGCAATCGCATCGTCCGCAACACCTGCTCCGGCATCAGTGGCATTTCCCTGGGGCTGGGGTGGTGGGGCCCTTACTCCAACGACCCGCTTGATGCAGACAGCGGAAAGGCCAACAACTACCAGAACTTCCCGGTGATCGATCCCGTCACTCCGGGTGCAACGCAACTGACCGGCGTGCTCGCATCAGCCGCATCGCGCAGCTACCGCCTCGACTTCTATCGCAACGGTGACTGCCATCCATCCGGTTATGGAGAGATGGAAGAGTGGATCGGCACCGTCGACGTCACGACGGACGGGGACGGCAACGCTCCCTTCACCATCGCACTCCCCTCGAACGCGACCCTCGGTCAGTCATTCACGGCGACCGCCACGGACCTGACCACGAACGATACCAGCTCCATCTCGCGCTGCGTGGAGACCGAGACGGATCCCCGTCCCGACCTCGTGACAGTTGCTCGCGGCTCCTCCAGCCCGACCTATGGTGGCACCGTTGACTTCGACCTGACGTTTGATGAGCCGGTGACCGGGCTCGACGCATCGTCCCTCACCCTCACCGAGTCCGACTCGCTCACCAGTTCGACCATCGAGGCGGTCACCTATCCTCACGGCAACGCCCTCAACATGACTCGCACAATGGCACTCTCCCGGCCGGGCACCTTCGATCTCTCGGGCCGCTCCTTCACCGTCGAGTTCTGGGCCAAGCGTTCCTCCATCAACTCCGGCAACGACATGTTTGTACACTGCGCAGTGTCGAACGCCCTCCGCAGCTACCTTCACATCGGATTCAACAAGTACAGCTTCCGATTCGGCTTTTACAACGACGACCTGGACGCGGATACCGAATGGGGAATCATCAACGAGTGGCAGCACTGGGCCTGCACCTACGATGTCGCCACCAATCAGCGTCGCATCTACCTCAACGGGGTGCTGGTGGGTGAGGACACCTCCGGTGGCCCTCTTGTTGGAGCGGGAACCCTGACGATCGGGGCTGCCGGTCAGGGTGGCTTCGAAGGCAAGCTTGATGAAGTACGCATCTGGGATTCCGCGCTCTCACAGGCGACCATTGCCGCCAACCGATTCACTCCGGCGACGGGCTCCGAGTCCGGCCTGCTGGCCCTCTACCAGTTCGATGGCTTCGCGGACCTCGGCGTGAACGCTGACGGCGCCGACGACGTCGCCGACGGCGCAACCGGGACCTATCCGCTAGATGTGACCGTCGGTTCCCCGACCATCGCTCCCGCCGATGTTCCGTCGCAGACCATTACTGTCTCGGCCCAGACCGGCGCCTTCGACGGCTATCTTGGGCTCTCCATCGCCTCGCCCGCCTCCGTGAAGGACACGATGCTCTTCCCGCTCAACACGGTTGGCGTGTCCGGTGAGACCTTCCTGGTCATCGACAACGATCCCGCCACTGACATTTCCCTGAGCGACGATGCCGTGGAGGAGGGCCAGCCCAGTGGTACCACGGTCGGCGTCCTCACTGCCACCGACCCGGACACCAGCTTCATCGCACAGACCTTCTCCTATGCACTGGTGAGCGGCGTCGGCGACACCGACAATGGCGACTTCCAGATCGTTGGTGACGAACTCCGCACCGCCACCTCCTTCCCGGGCAGCGGAAGCCGCAGCATCCGCGTTGCGGTGACGGACAACGGCACACCGACGGAGACGTTCGAGAAGCAATTCACCATCACCGTCTCTCCCACTGCCGTCCATGACTGGATGGACCTGGCGGACTAAACTCGCACTACCGCATGCCGTCCCTACCGGTCCCAAGCCCCTGCGGTTTGGGGCCGGTTCTCTTTTGGTGGGCGCGATTCACGACATTCCAGTGACGTTTCGCCCGGATGGTCCTTCCTGCTTGTCGCTTTCCACTGCCAGGTCGAGCATTGCGGAAACGGCCGATCCCTGATCGTCCCGACTAATCAAAGGATTGTGGGACTATGCCAAGACTCATTCGCTGCCTGTTGGTCGGCGTGCTGTGCCTCGGGGCGGGCGCAGGCGCCCAGGAGGACCACATCGGTCATGAGCGTCACAAGATGCACCACGGCGAGCCCCATGCCCGCGTGCAGGACGCGACCCGTTTCTTCACGGATCGCGAGGGACATCCGCTGGACCTGCCCTCCGAGGAAGAGGGCTTTGTGTTTGGCGTCTTTGGCGACCGTACCGGCGGTCCACCGGAAGGGGTGTCGATCCTGGCCGATGCGGTCCATGACGTGAATCTGTTCGAGCCGGACCTGGTCATGACGGTCGGCGACTTGGTGCAGGGCTACAATGCGTCACCGCTCTGGATGGACCAGATGCGCGAGTACAAGGGGATCATGAACGAGCTGCTTTGCCCGTGGTTTCCCGTTTCGGGGAATCACGACATCTACTGGCGGGGTGAAAACAAGCCGCTGGGGGAGCACGAGCAGAACTACGAGATGCACTTCGGGCCGCTCTGGTATGCCTTCGAGCACAAGAACAGTTGGTTCATCGCGCTCTACTCCGATGAAGGCGACCCAGTGACCGGCGAGAAGACCTTCCACAAGCCCTCTGCCCAGCGCATGAGCGACCGGCAGTTCGAGTGGCTTCAGGGGATCCTCAAGAAGGCTCACGATGCGGATCACGTCTTCCTGTTTCTTCATCATCCGCGGTGGTTGGGCGGCAATTACGGCAAGGACTGGGATCGCGTCCACAAGCTGCTGGTGGACTCAGGGAATGTGACGGCGGTCTTTGCGGGCCACATCCATCGGATGCGCAGCGACCCCAAGGACGGGATCGAGTACATCACGCTGGCGACGGTCGGCGGTGGCCAGGCAGGCGCAGCGCCGAGCGGTGGCTGGCTGCATCACTACAACCTGGTCACCGTGCGCAAGAATCAGGTCGCGGTTGTCTCGGTCCCCGTTGGGAAGGTGCTGGACCCGCGGGCCATCACCGGTGAGGTGAGCGAGGACACAGGCCAACTGGCCCGCCTAACTCCCAAGATCGATGGCACGGTGACCTTTGCCGAGGACCATTCCTCCAGCTCGACCCTGACGGTGACGGTGCGCAATCCGACGGATCGTTTGATTGAGGTGACCCTGATTCCCGACTCCGATGACAGCCGCTGGCTCTTCGGACCGGATCACCGCCATTTCAATCTCAAGGCAAACGAGGTCCGCCGCGCAAAGTTCGAGGTGCTGCGCGCCGCCAGTCCCATCGACGACACGTTCCGCGCGCCGATGCTGGCACTGAATATTGACTATTTGGCCGACGGCTGGCGCTACCCGATCCCCGAGCAGCGCATCGCCATGCCGCTGGATGTGCCGAGCATGAGGCTGGCACCGAGTGCCCGCGACATGGTTCTGGAACTCCGCAAGGAGGGCGATGCCATGCGGGTCCGCGATGAGGATGTGAAGCTGCCCGACGGTCCCTTCACGCTGGAGGCATGGTTCGAGGGTGACTCCTTCGAGGGGCGCACGGCCCTTGTGGCGAAGATGCAGGGCTGCGAGTATGGCATCTTTGTGAGCGACGGGAAGCCGAGCTTCAGCGTCCACCTGAAGGACAAGTACGTGGACGTGGATGGCCGGAAGGGCGCGTTGAAGCCGGGTCGGCTGCATCACTTGGCGGGCGTCTTCGACGGCAGCAAAGTGCGTCTATACCTCGACGGTCGGAAGGTCGATGAGAAGCCCGGCTCGGGCAAGCGCACGCGCAAGGATCTGGATCTGATCGTTGGTGGCGATGTGGACGGCGACAACAAGGCGGTGTCTACCTTCCGTGGGCGCATCCATGGCGTTCGCTTGTCGACGGGAGCCCGCTATACGGGCGAGTCCTTCTCACCGACGCATGAGCTTTCCGCCGATGGCACCACAATCTTCGCCACGGATTTCGACACGCACCTGCGCGATTGGGTGATGAACGACAAGTCCCACCTCACTCACGGTAGGCTGTTGAAGGGCGCGCGGTTGGTGGAAGCGAAGTAACGCAGAGCGACGATTGCTGGGCGCCGCGGATGCGGCGCCCAGCGCTGTCTATACGAGCAATTGCTGATAGACGTCCACGGTCATGCGGGCGGAACGCTGCCAGGTGAATTGGGCGGCGCGGGCGAGGCCGAGATCGCGCAGCCGGTCACGGAGCGACTGGTCCGAGAGTATTCGTCCGATTGCCGCATGCAGGGCCTCGGGTGAGGCGACGTCCGCGGCGAGCGCCGCCTCTCCGGCCACCTCCGCGATCGCGCCGCTCCCGCTGCACACCACGGGACAGCCACAGGCCATCGCCTCCAGCACAGGCAATCCGAAGCCCTCCTTGATGGAGGGAAAAACAAACGCCATCGCGTGGCGATAGAGCGCGGCCACGTCGTCGTCAGAAACGTAGCCGGTCCACGTGACGCGGTCGGCGCGGGAGGCGCCAGCAATGCGGGCCTCAAGCGCATCCAGCCCCGGTCCACCGGAGCGGTGTCCGGCGATGATGAGGCGCGGTGCGGAGCCACTGCCCTTGGCCAGGGCAATCCAGGCGTCGACCAGCGCCTCGATGTTCTTGCGCTTGCCGATGGTGCCGACGGTGAGGAGGTAGGGCTCGCCCTTCGACCACTCGGCGATGCGGGCGATTTCATCGCCATTGGGCGTCGGGTTGAAGCGGGTGCTGTCGACCCCGTGGGGGATCACCGCGATGCGGTCCGCGGGGAAGCGATAGACCTCCTGGATGTCGTGGGCCGTCTCGGCGGAAAAGCAGATGATACGATCCTGCTCGCCGAGGCGACGCGGATAGGTGGCGCGGAAGTAGCCGCCACCCCACGGGTCCTCGTCGGCGGGGCGTTGGAGGAAGTAGAGGTCGTGGACGCTCAGGACGCGGCGCGAGCGAGGAGCCGGGATCGGATAGCCACCGGTCGAATGGAACAGCTTGATCGGACCCGTAAGCCGCTGGATGGACGGATTGCGGAGGTGCTGCCACGAGGTGAGCAGGACTTTGCCGGGCCAGCGCGTGAAGCGCACCTGCACGCGAGGATCGCGGGTCCATGAATCGCCGGGGAGCGGATAGCGCGGAGAGTTGACCCAGGCGGTCAGCCCCCACCCGGCGGGAAGCGCCTCGGGGAGCGCGCTCAACAGCGCCGCCGTGGCCACTCCCACGCCCGTTCGCGGCCCCACCGTCGACGATGCGTCGAGTGCGATCTGGATCGAGTGGGGCCTTGTCATGGAAGGGATTCCGCCTTGGGCAGATACGATGGAAGGAGAGAGCTTACGCTCCCGCTGCGGCGCGCTCCTCGGCGAGCAGGCGGCGCTGTTCAGCCTCGAAGGCATCCCACTCTGCCTGGCGCTCGCGCTCCAGCTTGTCCTCCGGTTCGAGCTGGTGCTCCCACGGATAGGTCACGCGGTCCCAGGTGAGCTGCTCCCCGTCGCAGTGGAAGATGCTGTATCCTTGGGGGAAGCCATTCCAGGTCCCGCCCCACCAGCAACTGCTGACGGCCGGGCTCGTCAGGTAGGAGACGCCGCGATAGATGTAGTCCTCGGTGCGGTGGCTGTGCCCCTGTAGGACGGCCTTCACCTTGTGGCGTTCCAGCAGGTGGCGGAAGTCCTTCACGTCACGCAGCACCATGCCGGGGGTCATCGCCTTGGCGTCCTCGTTCCCTTCCGTGGCCGGGATGTTGTAGAAGGCGGCGATGTGGGAAACGCAGACGGTCGGCTTGTTGGCGCGCGCCAAGTCGAGGGCGAGCCAGTGGAGCTGCTCTTCACCGAGACGGGTCTCCATGCCCGGGCCATTCTCCGTGTCGAGCGGCGAGAAGGAATCGAGGATCACGAAGTGCCAGCCCTTGTGATCGAAGCTGTAGTAGGACTTCTCCATGCCGAGGCGGTCCATGATCATCTTCTTGCCGATATCGGGGTCGTCGACGGAGACCTTGCGGCGGGGATTCCAGCCGAGGATGTCGTGGTTGCCGAGGCAGGGGTGCCAGGGGGCGGGGAGCGTGTCGCTGACCGTGCGGAAGATCTCGATCTGGTCGGCGAACTCCTCTTTGGCGGTGTAGTTGCCGTCGAAGGCCATGTCTCCGCCCATGAGGACCAGGTCGGGCTGCTCCTCCAGGGCCTTCACGTGGGCCACGCAGGCGCGATAGCCCTCGTCGCCGTGGCGCTTGCGGCGCACATGCATGTCCGTCAGGTGGAGGAACGAGAAACCCCGCGTGGTGGACTTACGAACGTCGGTCGCGGTGGGCGCGGTGGCGCAGCCGGGAAGGATGGCGGTGGAGGCACCCGCAATCGCGAGCCCCTTCAAAAGAGATCTGCGACTGAACTGGCTCATGGGGGTTCTCCCGAAAAAACGGCCGACGCGGGGCCTTTAGTCCTTCATCACGTCGAGACGGAAGGGAGACGCGGGATAGCCTTCTGCGTTGAAAAGGCAGGCGTCGGGCGAATCGGCCCATCCGTATCGCACGGTTGAAATCTGCCGCACTTCCGGGGAGGACACAACCACTGTCTCGCCGGAAATGCGCGCCGTAGCGGGTCGGAAGACGCCGTCGGAACCGGCCACCTCGAAGGCACGCGGATCCCCGTCCTTGAGCTGGAGGCCGCCGCCAATGGAAGTGAACCACACGTGCACGCCATCGACCTGGCGCCGGGCGCCGACAGCGAGGGGCCCCTCGTAGATGCCGCCGTTCAGTTCCTGCCCGTAGTGCTTCGCCAATGCTTGGTCAGCTAGGCGCTCGCCCACGGTCTGCTTGTCGCGCGGGTGGATGTCGAACGGGTTGCCGACGTCGATCGTGACGACCATGCCGGTGCCGGGGATGCTGAGGGCGCTGCGTTGTGCCTCGCGGAGCTCGGCCCACTTGCTGCGCCCGCCCTGAAGCTCACGCGAGCCGAAGTTCGCAAGCTGTACGAAGTAGAATGGCATGTCGTTGTTGCGGAAGGCCTGACGCCAGTTGGCGATGAGCGCCGGGAGCAGGCGTGTATAGTCCTGGGCGCCGTCCGCGTTGGATTCGCCCTGATACCAGATCGCCCCGCAAACCGCCATGGGGGTCAGCGGCGAGATCATGCCATTGTATAGACGGCTCGGGTGTGTCGCAGGATCGGCAAAGCGCGGACGATAACGGGCCGCAAATTCGAAGTAGTTCATGGTGGGGAGTGGGATCGCCTTCTCCACGCGGAAGAAGCCGGTCGGGTCCAGCGGGAGCGTCCGCTCCGTGAGCGGGTGGCGCACGAAGTAGTCACCCGCGGCGCCCATGATGCCGCCGTCGCCCGTCTTGTCCCACACGCGGATCGCAACCGTGTTTCTCTGCCCGGGGCGGAGGGCGCTCGCCGGGATCCGGTAGCGTCGCTTCACGGCCCAGGAAAGCTCGTTCGCCGGATCGTTCATCCCTCCGATGCGCACCCCGTTGAACCAAGTGTCATCCAGGTCGTCGATGGGACCAAGGTTCAGCTCCAAGTCGGCGTTTTGCCAGGTCTCCGGGATGTCGACCGTCAGGCGGAACCAGGCGGCACCGTTCATGGCGTGCCCGCCGTCCTGCCAGCGGAAGGGAACGCCGACCGTGTCCCAGCCGTCCGCGGAGGCATCGGGCGATTCCCAGCCTTCGGTGATCGGATCGCGGCCCGGGTCGGCATGGACGGCGCTGGCTTTCCACTCGGCCTCCCGCAGTTCCCAGCGCTGCATCTCGGAGGGGAGCTGGCGAATTTGTGCCATTTGGCGGCGGTGGATGTCGCGGAGAGCCGGCGCCTTGGCGAAGCCGGGCGCGCCGATCCAAGGCTCGATCCGCGTCCCGCCCCACGCGACCTGCACCAGGCCGACGGGAACGCCAACCTCGGTGGAGATGCGTCGCCCAAAGAACCAGCCGACGCCGGAGAAGTCCTTGGCGGACTCGGGGCTGGCGATCTGCCAGCTAACCGGAGTCGGGAAGGCGCGTTGTTCCTCGGCGGACTCCAGATGCGGCATGCGCAACAGGCGGATGGTCGGGAAATCCCCGGCTTTTGCAATGGCCTCGACGCCACCATCACAAAGGTTCAACGGCCACTCCATGTTTGACTGGCCACCACAAAGCCACACATCGCCGATCAATACATTGCTCAACGTCGCTGTGGTCGAGCCAGTGGCGGTGACGGTGATGGGGCCACCGGCGGCCAGCGGACCGAACGTGGCGGACCACTCGCCCTTCTCCTGGGTCACCACCATCTTGCGCGCGGTGCCGACCGCGACTTGGACCTCCCTGCCCGGCTCGTCCGTTCCCCAGACGACCAAGGGGCGGCCCCTTTGCAGGACCGCATGGTCGGAGAAGGGAGCCCCGAACTTCGTCTCGCCCTGGGTCATCGAGGTCACCCCCATGAGAAGGATCAGGCAGAGGAGCGTTTTCACGTTCCGGTCACCGTCGGGGAATTCTTGCGGAATCGCGCGATGAAGAACGCATCGCAGCCATGCAGGTGCGGCGCGCTTCGCCACCGGCCCTCGGCCACGCGGAAGGCCTTCTCGTCGAACGGCAGGTCATCCGGCGCACCGGTCAGGCGGAACTCGCGGTGCTCGTCCAGGAATCGCGTCACCACGTCCTGGGTCTCGCTCACGGTGAAGGTGCAAACTGTATAGACAAGGGTGCCGCCCACCTTGACGAGCGCCGCCGCCTGTTCGAGCAGGTCGCTCTGCTGGCGCGAGAGGGCGCGCAGGTCACGGGTGCTGCGGCGCCAGCGGATTTCCGGGTGACGGCGCAGCGTCCCGAGGCCACTGCACGGCGCGTCCACGAGTGCCAAGTCGAAGGACTCGGTGTACCCGTCCGCGGCCACGGAGCCCGCGAGCTTTAGCTCGCACAGATTGAGGATGCCGACCCGCTGCAATGTCTCGCGAAGGCGATGAAGCTTCTGCTCGGAAACGTCGCAGGCCACCAACTGCACATCGCGCCGCGCCAGGTCCACCATGTGGGCCGACTTGCCGCCAGGGGAGGCGCACAAGTCCAGGATCCGCATCCCCGGGCGCGCACCGGTCAACCATCCGGCGATTTGGCCGCCCTCGTCCTCTGCGGTCACGAGGCCGCGGCGGAAGCAGGGGAGGAACTCGGGCGCGATACCGCGACCGTTGATGGTCAGGCATTCCTCGACGAACCGGCCGCGCTCGATTTCCGGCACGGTGTGGGAGATGTCCACGATTTCCCCGCGGAGCCGTTCCTCAATTTCCGCCAGCGAGAGACCCTCGCTCTGCCCGGTGATGCGCAGTTGCAGCGGCGCCGCCTCGTTGCTGGCCGCGAAGAACTTCTCGTTGGAGCCGCTGCGATAGACCTGACCGCCTTCGCTGGCGAGCCAGTCCGGGACGCTGTATCGCTCAAGCCAGTTGACCTGGTCCTCGCCGGGCGGCTCCGGGGTCTCGCGATACTCGGCCACGACCCGCCTCATGATGGCATTCACCAGACCCTTGTAGACGACCTCAGTGCGAGCAGAGGCCACGAGCCGCACGCTCTCGTCCACGATCGAGTGCGAAGGAACGCGGTCGAGGTAGATGACCTGGTAGGCACCGATCAGGAGGGTCTCGTACACATGCCACGCGCCCTTGGGGAGGGGACGCTCGATGTAGCGATCCACCACGCGCTCAAGGCGCCGACGATGGCGACAGACCCCGTAGGCGATCTCGCGGGCGAGGGCTGCGTCCTGCGGAGAAATCTCGCCGCGGGAACGGGCCTCATCCAGCCAGGTGTCCATGCCGGGTGCGCGCGGGTCGCGGGCCTGCTCCAGCATGGCCAGCGCGCCGCGGCGAGCGGAGGATACCGGCTTGGGAGGCGGCTTCGGAGTGCTGCGAGGATTGGGGCCGCGGGGGGCGTTGCGACGGGTTTCTTTCAACGGGGTGACTGCCTTTGTCTTGTCGGGTGCCTGCGGTGCAGCGCGTTACTTCTCGATGGGGGCTCCGCTGTCCACGAGCGCGCGCCAGCCGCCCGCCACAGAGTACACCTTCTTGTAGCCCATTTTCTGCAGATTATCGGCGGCCAGCGCCGAGCGGAATCCACCGCCGCAATAGAGGTACAGCGGAGTCTCGGGATCGGGATAGTGCTTCTCCACGTCGCGCTCGATCACGCCCTTGCTCATGTGGACGGCGCCCGTCACGCGACCGGCGGCGAACTCGCTTTCCTCGCGCACGTCGACCAGTACGGCCTTCGGATCGGCCTTCAGCGCCGCAAAGGTCTGCTCGACGTTGACTTCCCGAACGCGGGACTTGGCGTCCTCGACAACGGCAAGGAATCCGGGGCTGTGATTCTTCATGGGGTCGACTCCCGATAGAGATGATTGGCGGCGATATGGTCACGCACGCTCTTGCCTAGGACAGTTCCAAGCGGCGCGCCGGTCCGCAAGAGTTCCCTGACATGGCTGCTGCTGATTGGGGGAATCGCCCCCGGGTTTTCCTCCACGGTGGCACCGCGGCGGGGGCGGGGGAGTTCCAGCACCGGGGCAATCCGCAGCACCTCCGCCGATTCCCTCCACTTGGGGAGCTCCGCCACCACGTCGCTCCCGCAGATGAGGCGAAAGGTGTCGCTCGGTCGCTCGGCAACCAGCAGCCGCAGCGTGTCGATCATGAAGCTGGTCCCCTCGCGGCGTCCCTCGATGTCGGAAATCTCAACGAATGGGGCGAGATGCGCCACCGCGAGACGGCACATGGCCATGCGCTGGCCGAAGTCAGCGCCCGGCGACTTGCCGAAGGCATGACGCGCCACCGGGACCAGCAAGACCCGGTCGATTTCGCCCGTTTCCAGCGCCCACAGACAGGCCAGCGTGTGGCCCAGGTGGGGAGGATCGAAGCTGCCGCCAAAGACTCCGATGCGCATCAGCGTTGCTCGAGCGTTTCCACCGCGTTGCGAAGGCTGACGATGACCTGCCCGAGGAGTTGCTCCTCCTCGTCATTCAGGTTACCCTTCGTCTTTTCTTCGAGGATCTCCAACAGGGTCAGTTCGTATTCGGCACGACGCAGGTCCACCGGGTTTGGTTGACCCGTTGCCGGGTTGGGAACGAGTCCAAGGTGCAGCATCGCCTGAAGTTGATGCAATTGGACGATCATCAGTAGACTCGGGGTCGGCAGGACACTCATGGATTTGATCCGTCAGGAAGATAGTAGTCAGGCAACAGCCCCATTGCAGCCGGAGTCCGGCCTGTCCGTCAAACAGCTCTTGGCCGCGGCCGGGATTCTCTTCGCGGTGCTCTGTCTTTTTCACGGGCCGCTCCTGATTGGAACTCAGATCTACTGCGGCGGCGACGTGGTGAACTACTTCCTGCCGCTTCGCATCCAGCAGCTCCACCACGGCTGGTTCGCCGGTTGGGGACCGGAGACCTTCTCGGGCTATCCGATCCTCGACAACATCCAAAGTGGCGCATTTTACCCGCTCAATTGGCTACATGTCGTCTGGGGTTCGCCCGCGCGGGTGGTGACGCTGCTGGTGCTGCTGAACATGTATGTCGGCGGCATCGGCATGTTCTGCCTGCTGCGCGGCTGGTGCGGAATGGCGGCGTCGGTGCTCGGGGCGGTCGCGTGGATGTGCAGCGGGTACCAGCTCGGCAAGATGGCGTTTGGGATCAGCGTGTTCATGGAGTCGCTGGCGTGGGTTCCGTGGATGATGCTCGCGATTGAGCGCCAGTCCTGGGCGGCGGGTCGTGGCCGCGGATGGGTAGGAGTGCTGGGGCTGCTCGGCGGCATCCAACTGCTCGCGGGCGCCCCGCAGATCGTCCAGATCACCTGGGCAGGACTTTCGGTCTGGACCATCGGACGATTCGTTGCCGCTCCCCGCGAAGCGCGATTCGCTTTACTGAAGGGATTCGCCGTGGCCGTTGCCATCACGTTGATGATGGCGTGGCCGATGCTCATCGGAGCGATGCGATTCCAGGCCAACGCGGTGCAGCGTGCCACGGAAGGGGGCCTTGCTTACCTATCGACCGATTCCGTGCAGCCGCATCACCTCATCACCTGGCTGGCGCCGGGATTCTTCGCCCCGGGGAATTACGAGGGCGTCTATTGGGGCGGCACGACTGGCTGGGGTGAAATCAACGCCTTCGTCGGATCCGGGCTGCTGGTGCTGGCGCTCGCCGGTGCCGTCGTGGCCCTGATCGGTTGGCGGAAGGCGGAT
>WGMQ01000025.1 GCA_016125005.1 bacterium
CCTGATCGAGAAACTGCTGCGATACATGTTCGCGCTGGACGGCGGCGTGTTGGGCAGGGAACTCAAGACGTTCCTGGAAAACAAGCCGGGAGAGTTGAAGGAGAAGACCATGAGCCTAGCGGAAGAACTGATCCAGGAAGGGCTGGAAAAGGGGCGCGAGGAAGGCCTGTGCGCGGGCCTACGCCGCAGCGTCTCCCGTCTGGCGCGGATTCGCTTCGGCGATGATCGTCAGGTCGCAGAGGCGCTGGAGAGCATCAGCGATCCTGAGCGCTTGGAGAAGGCCCTCAGCGTTGCCGCCACGGCGCAATCGCTCGACGATCTCGTGCGGGCGCTGCGATAGTCTCTGGACTCCCACCACGCGACGATTCTGCGAGAATCGCATGGGGTCCTCCCCCATGTCGGCGTCAACAATCAGCGTAGCATCCGAGGGGATTCCACCTCCGTAAGCCGACCTAATGGGTCCACGAAGCTGAGATCAGTCAATCCTATCTCCGGACCGATTCCCGGAAAATTTCAGTCCACAATCCTTGCGCAATTACAATTTCCGTTGCTATCCCGCGGAAAATTGCCATCCTGAATTTACCCCCGGCAGCGATTTCCACCGTGATTGAGAGGAGACCTAAGATGACAGGTCGTATGTGCTCCTTCGTGCGCAGAGGATTGACGCTTCTGGAATTGCTCATGGTCGTGATGCTGATCGCGATCCTGACGGCCCTCGCCATCCCCGCGATCCTCGAGGCCCAGACCCGCGCCAAGATTGCCAGCGTCCATGAGAACATGGCCGTGATGGCCACGGCGATTGAGATCTATCGGATCGACAACGCCACCTACCCCCCGACCTTCGAGCTCACTCGACTCACCACGCCGGTGAGCTATCTGACGCAGGTGCCCGAGGATGCCTTCGAGACGGCGGACCTGCGCCAGCCCATCCAGATGGGAAATCCTGGGAAGCGGTATTTCCTCTTCGGCGGCGTGGAGGTGACCCGTTACCTTGCTGCCGACTACTACAGCTACAATCCACCCTACTTTCCGGACCGCAGCGGCGAGTCCCTTCGCGCTCCCGTCAGTTGGATGCTGAAGTCCGTCGGCCCGAATGATGTGGACGACTGGACCATGCGCTACGACCCGACCAACGGCGTCATCAGCCGTGGCGACCTGGCCCGCTTCGGACCTGGCTGACTCAGGGTAATCCTTATTCCGGCGTCGGCGCGAAAGTCGGGCTTAATTAAATGGCCCATTTAACGGGCGTCTCCGATGAACCGTTGGGGGATTCACCCAATTATCGGGCTCCCGTTGATTGTCCTTAGTCCCCCGCGCGAGACTGCGCGTCGACACCTCCCGCAGGAGGACCCCCCGATGTTCTTCTTCAAGCGCACGAAGAAGGAGGTCGAGTCCGCTCCCCCCATGCAACGGACCGACCGCGTGACTGTGGCGCTCGCCACGGACGATCAAACCGTTGGTCCCACGGAGCACGGTGAAGTACTTCGAATCTCATCCACAGAGATTCGCCTCGGCATCATGGACGAGCCATCCGGTCCGTTCGCTGAGGGACTGCAACTACACCGCCGGCTCGATCTCGTCCTGCCCCTCCCCGCACCGCGCCCCCCCGCCATCACCCGGGGCCGCGTCGTGGGCATCACCCACAACTACATCGAAGGCATGCCGCGCTATGTGATCGATGTGGAGTTCATGAGCATTTCCGACGATGAACAGAAGGCTCTTTGCGAATCGCACCAGGGTCTCCTGGTCTCCTAGGCCAGCCTTGACGTGGGGGCCGGTTGGGGAATCTCATCCCGCCCCCACGCAAGGAAGCCGATGCAGACCCGCCGAACCAACACCGCCTTCACCCTCATCGAACTGCTCATCGTGGTGGCGATCATCTCGATCCTGGCCGTGATCGCGGTGTACAACATGCGACTGGCCGCCGAGCGGGCGCGCAAATCCGCCGACATGGCGAACCTGCGCACCATCGGCACGGCACTGCAAACCTACCTGATCGACTACAACGTGCTCCCGCCGGGAGACAACGAGGCGGGCCCCTTCATGTCCCACGACCGGGCTGCCACCGGCTCCGGCAATGGACCCGCTGCGGGTGGATCGTGGTCCGGCGTCCCGTGGCTGCTGGTTGAGTTGGGCTACATCAGCGACAGCCGCACGCTCTTCACGCCCAAGTATCTGGCCCTCTATCCGGGCGGCTCCACGATCCGGGGGAACTATCCCCGTTACCACAATTTCCGCTACGCCTACAACAGTGCCAGTATCGGCAACGGCGGTCAGCTCGGCGGCAACGGACGCATCATGAGCGGCGAGGTCTGGCTGGTGCGGAATCTCTTCGTCCCGCCCGAATCGGGTTTCTACGGAGCTTCCTACCCCCGCTATCCTGCGGACTATCGCTACCCTTGGGGAGAGGGCGACTGGGAGGGAAAGCTGGAGCACGCGCTCTACGCCGACATGGCCGTGCGTACGGTGATTGGCGGCACCAACAAGATCCCCGATCCGACGCAGGCGCCGACCAATCCCTAGCCGCCCGCCTTCTGGGAGCGCACCAGGTCGCCTGCCGAGATGGTGCCGTTGGTTGGGTCGTAGAGTTCGCGGAACCCATAGTAGCTTCCCGGGTCCGAGAAACTGCGGTCGGGTCCGCAACTGACCAGCTTCCACGAGCTGTTCCCCAGGTTACGCACCCAATCGGCACGCGCAGATGCGTCGTTCGCAATATTATGCCACTGCGTGGTCCCGTAGTCGAAGCTGTGGGTGTTCCCAGGGCCGTTGAGGAAGTTGGTGTGTCCGGGGCGAGTTGCCTCGGCGAGCCGGCGATCCTGGAAGACATCCGCCAGCACCGAGGTCAGGTAGGCGACCGGCGTGGTCATGACCTGCTGGGCGTTGACCCAGCCGTAGTGATCCGATCCGGGCAGGCCGTCGAAGGGGGGCCGGTTGTTGTCCACGGCGTAGCTCTCGATCCCCGTGGCGATGGTTCTCAGGTCGGCGCGGACTCGGGCCACCTTGGCCCGAGTCTGAGCCTCCAGGAAGTTCGGGACGGCAATCGCCGCCAGGATGGCGATGATTGCCACCACCACGAGAAGCTCGATCAATGTGAAAGCCTTGTGATTCACGGTGCGGAAGCCTCCTTGTGTTTTCGTGCTGCACCAACCATGACGCCGAAACGTGTCACGACGTGCACCCCCGACGAAGTTTTTCCATTAGGACGAAAAAAACCGGGGCTTCTGGGCCCCGGCTTGGTTTCAATGACAGGCTGGACGGGGCTCAGATCAATCCGCGGCCGCCCACTCCCCCCTTGCCGGGTTTCTCCTGGCGCGAGATCATGCGGAAGACTTCCTCGGCGTGCTCGTGCACCACGAGGAGCTGCATCTCGCCGCGCGGAGCCAGGCCCGCGTCGGCGCTCATGAAGATCAGCGTTCCTTCCGCGGCCGGATTGGGGATGAACCGGACGATGTGGTCGGGGTTGAGATAGACGTCCGTCAGCGTTTCGTTTTCCGTCAGCTTCAAAAACATGAAAAATCTCCTTCCCACCTTTTGGACCGTACCAAACGCACCATAGCCAAGAATGGCAAGCAAAACAAGCCCTCGCCTGGGCGGTTTGTTGTCCGCTGCGCCCTGTGCTCAGGCCAAACTCAGGGTCTTTGCCAAGCCCACAAAATCGTCCACCACCGCTTCGGCGTGGGGGTTCAGTTCGTCATGAGTGTGCATGGTGGCGAATCCCACCGCGGGGCACCCGGCACGGTGTGCCGCCTCCAGACCGTGGAGCGAGTCCTCAAGTACCAGGCAGTTCTTCGGCTCAAGTTGGAGCAACTCTGCGCAACGCAGGAAGATGTCCGGCCAGGGCTTCGAACGGGCCACATCGCCGCTTGAGACAATCACCTCGAAGTAGCCGCCGATGCCCAGCACCTCCAACACACAGGTCACGTTCTTTGGCGGGGCGCTGCTACCGACAGCCAAGCGGACTCCGCGGCCTCGAAGGGCTTCCAGGCAGGCGTGCAGCCCCGGCACCGCGGGGACGCCGCCGGCGCGGAAGAGTTGGCGAAACATCTCCTCCTTGCGCTCGGCCAATGCATCGATCTGCGGCTGGGTCAGGTTCCGCTCCGGGAAAATCTCGGGGAGGATTTCGTTATTCCCTCGCCCAAAGGTCCGGCGAATCCAATCGTCCCCGTCGAAGGCAATGCCCTCTTCCCGCGCGAAGATGCCCCACGTTTCCATGTGAGCCAACCGCGTGTCGGCAATCACCCCGTCCATGTCGAAGAGAATGGCTTCGATAGTCCGACCGTTCCATTGAATCACCGCGTGTTGCCCCTCCGTGGGCGCGCAAAGGTCCGCGGCTGGGGGCGCCGTCGTCAACCGCTCAGCCCAAGTGAGCGGTCCGATTTGGGGTGTGCTCCGCTTGCCGTTGACGGCCTCGGCACTGACTTTGCCCCATTGGCATCCAGTGCGGAGGCTTACCTTCGCGAGCGTGGCGCCAAGAGGCAGTTTTGCGCCCGGGTGTTCCCGAGAGACCCACCCCAGCGGCGGGCTCCCATTTCAGAAGGCATGGTGACCGGATGGCCAAGCGCGACTATTACGAGGTTCTGGGCGTTGATCGCAACGCCTCGCCCGATGACCTGAAGAAGGCCTATCGCAAGCTCGCGATGAAGTACCACCCGGACCGCAACCCCGACAATCCTGCCGAGGCCGAGGAAAAATTCAAGGAAGCCAGCGAGGCCTACGAGGTCCTGTCGGACCCGGACAAGAAGGCGCGCTATGATCAGTACGGCCACGAGGGGATGAAGTCCGCCTTCGGCCAGGGGGGCTTCTCCTGGAACGACTTCCACCACCAGGGGGACGTGGAGGACATCTTCGGCGATCTGTTCAGCGCCTTCTTTGGCGGCGGCCAGCGTCAGCGTCGTGGCGGCGCCAATCGCGGCCGCGACATCCAGATTCGCTATCGCATGAGCCTGGAGGAGGCCTTCACCGGGAAGACGGAAGAGATCACCTACAAGCGCGCCGAGGTCTGCGACAAGTGCAGCGGTTCGGGCTGCAAGGCGGGCACCAAGCCCTCCACCTGCCAGACGTGCCGTGGACAAGGAGTCGTTCGCCAGGTCCGCGGGTTCTTCGCCATGGAGACCCCCTGCCCCACATGCAGCGGCACCGGCCAGTTCATCCCCAATCCCTGCGACGCGTGCAGCGGCAAGGGCCTGATCGCGAAGGAAGTCACCATCAAGCTGGAAATTCCCAGCGGCGTCGACAGCGGCATGATGATGCGCCAGCGGGGCGAAGGCGAGGCGGGCGCCCGCGGCGGCGAGCGCGGCGACCTGTTGATCCGATTCGAGGTCGAGCAGCACGAGCGCTTCAATCGCGAGGGGAGCGAGATCTACTGCGAGGAGAAGATCAGCTTCCCGCTCGCGGCGCTCGGCGGCAGCATCACCGTGCAGACGCTACACGGCGAGGAGACGCTCAAGATTCCCGCCGGCACCGCGAACCACAAGGTCTTTACCCTGCGCGGAAAGGGAATGCCCACCACCACCAACGGGAAGAACTACGGCGAGATGCACGTTCGCGTGGAAGTCGAAGTGCCGAAGAAGCTGTCGGCGCGCGCCAAGGAACTGCTCGAGGAACTCGCGCAGGAACTCGGCGACCCGGTCCGCAAGGGCGAGAAGAGCCTCTTCGAGAACCTGAAGGAAACCTTCGGCATCTAGCGGCCACGGCGGAACCAGCTCCGTCGCGGCTATCCGTTTTGGAGCAGCCCCGGGGCGAGCTCGGTTACCCGTTCGTCGACTCCCGCTCCGGCGAAGTCCATTGCCGCGAGATTTCCCAACTCGTCGAAGAACGCCGCGCGGAAGCTTCCGACGCCGAGAACTTCCGCCCGGGCCGCGGCCTTTTCCGCCGCGATGCCGTAACCGACAAGCGCCGCCACGGCGCCCTCGAAGGGGGACTCCGCCACCACCGCGCAGGCCGAAATCACCGACCCCAGCCAGCATCCGCTCCCGGTCACGCGCGGCAGGATCGCGCTCCCGCCACGGACCGAAACGGTCCGCTCGCCATCGCCGACGAAATCCACCTCGCCCGTGGAGACCGCCACGCAGTTGTGTTCGCGGGCCACGGTGGTCACCGCAACCTGCGGGTCACCCGCCAACCGCGCATCCACCCCGCGGACCAGACCGCCGGCCCGCCCGAGCACGCCGATCTCGCCATGGTTCCCCTTGATGAAAGTGGGACGCCCCACGCGGACCAGCTCGTCCACCAAGTAGTTCCTCAGCTTCGTCGCGCCATAGCCGACCGGATCGAGGAGAGTGATCTTGCCCAAAGCCGACGCCGTGGGTGCCGCCGCGCGCATCGTCGCCATCGTTTCCGTCGTCGGAGTCCCGATGTTCAACACGATCGCATCGGCAATCGCCACCAACTCGCTGACCTCCGCCGGATGCAGCGTCATCAGCGGCGCGGCTCCAATCGCCAACGTCGCGTGAGCCTGCTCGCCCATGACCACCTCATTGGTCAGGTGGAGCACCAGCGGCTTACGGAGCGGCAATGCGGACCAGACCGCCACAATCTTTTCGCGAAATTTCTCCGTCACCTCGGACTCTCCTCATCAAGTGATGTTCCGAGAACGAGTATTTCCTTTCCGGAAGGAGCACAAGCGGGGATTCGCGGGGGGAGCTCAGTAGAGGATCGCCCCCTGCGCGGGATCGGGCGAGATTCCGTTCTCGACCTGGACGGTCCCGATGACCGGCACGGACTGACGGCTAAGGCCTGGCAGAAGAGGATCCTGCTTCTCCGCCACGAACAAAATGCGATACTCGCCGATGAAGTCGAACTCCGTCTCCGGGATCTCGAGAGTCCAAGTCTGCGTGCTCCCACTCCCGGGCGTGCTGGGCGGGGGCGGATTCATGGAATAATCGGCGTAGCCCGTGATCGGTTGCCCTTCATCCACGTTTCGGGCGGTGTGCCGGACATAGACACGGACGGCCTCTGGCTCACCCGCGATCACTGCGTACACATTGATGCTCTCGGCTCTAGCCAAGACGCGGTTGGGGGAAATCTCCTCAATCCTGAGGTCAATGTTTCCAAAGTCCCCGGACTTACCGAAAACTTGCGTTCCGATAAAGTTCCCATCAAGACCTGTCATGACCCCGTCGCCATCGTCGTCAAGCTGAGGATTTTGATTCCTTGGCGGTTCAGGTATCGCGAGGGACAGGATCGATTCACGGGCAATAAAGAAGGCATCGCGCAGAGTGCCTCCCTGCATTGCTGACGAGAGGAAGAAGCCGGTGAAGCTCATTTGTCCAGCCACCCCACTGAAGGAGGCCAGTCGATCCGAAGTGGTACTTGCGATCATGTAGCGGCGCCGGAACTGGCGCTGCTCCCAGACCAGCTTTTGCATGAATCCCGCTGCATAGCACATGTCTCCGATCACCACTACATCCCTGAGTGGATCGGCCACATCGTCTCCCTGTGCCTCCAGAAGGATTTCGGCCATCCGGGTACCCGTGAGCACGCGCGCGCTGGGATACTGGGCGTTTGTGCGACCATCTAGGATGAATTGCACGTCGCCATCCACGATTTCCCCGTGATCGATCATTAAAATGATCAGTCGGCGAGCATCCCGCGCCCAGTCCACGATACTGTCGCGCACCAGTTGGTCGTTCAGACTGAAGTCCACGCGGTTGTCGATGTTGGGGTTGGGGATGGTGTTTAGCGGGTCGAGTTCGGTGGGAGCCGGGATCGTCGGGAATGCGGAAAGATAGAGCACTTCCGAGCGCAAGTAGCCACGCCGCTCCGCCACGCGGAAGGCGAACTCAGCCAGATTGCGAGTCTGGTTCGCGATACCGTTGAGGGGATAGGCGCCTCCACCGGCGATGATCAGCAGTTTGTCCTTATCGCGAATCGTGGGCAACTCGTCGCCGCCGCACTCCTCTTCGTTGCAAGGCAGCACGAAGATCTCCCACCGAGCGGTCGACCCCCGTTGATCCTTCACATCGTTGATCTCGCAGTGCGTCCCCGGCGCGGCTGTCGCCGTCACGATGAGGGTTCCCACCTCGCTCGGCTGAAGAATCAACTGTGTCCCTGTCACATCCTCCACGACCTCTCCGTTTACCGTCCACAGAACTGGAGGCAGCGGATCCCGGTCCGCATCGTCCAAGGTTATCGAAAACGGGATGCGTTGACCCTGTCCGTAAAAGGTGCTTTGCAGCTCCGGGTAGCGACCTACAAACGTGGGACACCGGTCGATCTCCGCCACCGTGATCGTGGGGTCGCTCCAGCGTCCCCGGTCCCAATCATCCGGCTCTTCGTCCGTTGGGTATTCCACATGGAAGTTCAGGTTGTCCTGGGATCGAATGTACAACCTAGGGCGTGCATCGCGGGGAAAACGACTGAAGTCCCAAAGATCCACTTTTTCGACCATCAGCTCGTGGTCGCCTGCTTCATCCGGACCCGAAACGCCCATGGCAATGCCGCTCCCCAATGGAGCGGCGGGGTCTGCGATGATCTCTGCCGCCTGAATAGCCAGCTTGGGGGCGATGGTGAAGGCGCCCTCATACCAAAGCGACCAGAGGCCGTCCTGATCCTGTATCCGTGTATACACAAAGTAGTAGCCCGGAGAAAGTTCCGCCGTCGGCAGTGCAATGGCGACTTCCTCCAGTTCACCATCCCAGATGCCGTCGGCTGGCAATTCGACGGGCACGCCTGATCGACTTGCCAGTTGCACTTGGGTCAAACGGTCGCCAGGAACACGGTCCTCCTCGGCCACGTCCTCGTCGAAGGGCACTCCGGTGAAGATGTACTCGGCGGTGGTCAGGCGTTGCTCCCCGGTCACGCGGAAGAATTGACGCGTCCGACGATCCGTTGTGGAGTACGGGTTGGGCGGAGTACTCCATTGGTCCGACCACCTCCCCGTATCGTCTTGGAGGCGGGCCGAAAGCATGTGCGGCCCAATCGAGAGGTTGGCCGTGTCGACCTGACCGAGGAAGTCCGCCTGGGTCCATGCCAGCGTGCGTCCCGGGTAGTTGGAGACGCCGACCGTTGTCACGGTATCGTTCATGAGGCTGAGCATCACCGGCGCTTGGTCGTCGACCTGCACCTCCGCCGCCACCAACAGTCGTTGCGCACTGGTCGCCACGGGAAGGAGGCAAAGGAGCGCAAGGGCCAGACGCAGCGCGATGGCACCAGTAGTTCGGGCGCAGGAGGGAGCGGATGTCATCTGCATCAGCGAACCGCGCCGGTGGCTCGAACCGTCAGGGGCTCACCCTGACGAACAACCGATGGCGCGATGACCTCGCGTACGGTCGGGCCATCGACGGGGCTGATGAAATACGTGCGAGCCTCTGGACCGCCAAAAGCGCCCATATCGTTCCGCGTGCCATCCGGGTCGCGCATCGCTGCATTTACCCCGTCCCACCCCTTATCCAAAAGCGGTGAGTTAGCCTGCAACCGTACGTCGCTGCCGAAGCCAGAGGGTGAGTTGACGAACCGCGGGTTGACGTCCTCTAAAATTCCGGGGCCTTTTGTAAGAGTGCCGTTGGTCAATGGGGCGTTCATGTTGCCAGCGGCGTTCTGGTAAAAGGCGGAGTGGCTAAAGCTGAAGCGCTGCGCGTTGCCGATGGAGCAGTTCCGGGAGTGATACAATCCGTACCTTGCGTTCTTTTCAAATATCGAATTGTGGATTGCGGCAGTAAACATATCCCCACCGTAGCTGCAATTCGAATACGGATTCAAGGAAATCCCATCACGCTGATTTAGGCGAAGCACCGAGTTTGAGACAGCAATGCTCGTTACGAGAGCAGAACCCGTCCAAGCGGCAAAAATTCCGTCCAATTGATTCTCCTCGATCACGCAACTCGAAATGAAAGCTTGCCCGTGATCCTTGACCTCGATCCCGTAGGTTCCGTTCGTGATCGTGAAGCCAACCAAGCGGCCATTGGGGGTGTTGACCGTGGCGGTTATCGTTGGGAAAATGACGGGGGTGCGTCGGGTGGCGCCGCCGGAAATGACTGTTAGAAGTGGACCGTCCACGCTCTTGATGGTCACCGAGCGCGTTGCGGGGTAAGTGACTTGTTCGTCGTAGATGCCGGGGAAGACGTAGACGAACGGAGCGCTCGACGATATTCCATCGGTGATTGTGTTGTAGATGTTTGCATTTTCGTCTGCGGGCACGTCCTGCCGGACATACGCGCACTGAACGCCCGCGGGGCAGGGGGGATACTCGCTGGCCCAGGCATGGGACGCACTCAGTAGCACAACGGTGAACAACAGGGCAGAGATTATGGCACGCACGTGGAGAAACTCCTCCCGTTTGGTTTGCAGTAATTCTGCAAACTTCACCGCGCGCCAGAACCAAGTTGCAAGTCTATTTTATGCGACAAGGCCACAAAATTGCGGCCCACCCTCAATGATACCCCGGGCACCCTCGGCAGACAATTTCGTAGGGCGCTTCTCCGGTTGCTTTCCCGCTGATCCAGCGGCGGGCGTAGCGGTAGACGTCGCTGTTCCAGATCTGGTCGACCGGTTGCAGGAACACGTTGCCGAAGTCGCGTTGGTAGTTCTTGAAGCAGCACGGATCCACCTGACCGTTCCAGTTGATGACCATGCTGCGCCAGGGCCAGAAGCAGCTCAGTGGCGGTGGGTTGCGGCGGGCCATTTCGTTCAGGTCGGCGCCGGGTTCGAAGACGCTCTTGCCGTCGCCCGATTCCTCGGGTTTGCGGAAATCGGCGCCGCGCGCAGGGCGGATGTCGGCGTCGTTGGGGCCGACGTAGGGGGGCATGACGCGCACGAAATCGGCGCCAAGTTCCCGCGCCCGGGCCTCGACTTCCGGGACCTGATGCTCGTTGTGTTCGAAGACGAGGAACTGGAACTCGATGTAGGGGGTCTTGCTCCCGAGTCGGCGCCGTGTGTCGGTCAGGTCCTTGAGGTTTTTGAAGACCTTCTCCACGTTCCCGCCCTTGCGGTACTTCTCATAGACGTCCTGCGTGAGGCCGTCGCAACTGATGATGAGGTCGTCCAGGCCCGAGCGGACGATCCCCTCGGCGCCTTCCTTAGGGAGCAGGTTCAGGTTCGAGCTGAGCGCCGTGGCAATCCCTCGCTGGTGCGCGTGGCCGATGATGCCGAGGATGTCCTTGTGCAGGAACGGCTCGCCCCAGTTGTAGAGCATGATTTTGACGGTATGGGGGGCGATGGAGTCGACGAGGCCCTTGAAGGCCTCCAGCTCCATTTTGCCGTTCTTGATGGGGAGTTCGCCGCGCCCGGTGGGGCAGAGCGGGCACTTGAGGTTGCAGACATTCAGCGGGTCGATGATGAGCATGTAGGGCTTGCCGACCAGTCGGTCGCGGCCCAGGGCGCGTTCGGTCTCGACGCGGGCGATGTTGACGAGCTTGCGGAGGGAACCGTAGCGAAGCAGCGCCGATGCGTGGCGGCGCTTGCGGAAGGTGCGGGCGTTGAGTCGATCCCAGGCCTGCTTGAGTCCCATGACGGTCGCTCCGGAGCGGGGGCTGGTCAGCCCTCGCCGCCTTCGGCTGTGGCGCCGACGGCCTCTTCCTTGGGCGCCTTGTAGAGGAGCGGGAAGCAGGGGCCGTCGAGCTTCTTCCCCTTCTTGATGGCGGGCACGCCGGGAAGGACAGGGTCGCTGGTCTCCGTCTTCACGCCGCTCTTCATCAGCGAGACGGAAAGGGCGCGGCGGACTTCCTCGGTGGTGTTCTCGCCCGAGGCGTGGAGCAGGTGGGGGCTCATGAAAACGCACCCGCCACGCTTCATCGGGAGGGGCACGTCGCGGAACTCGGCCTTCTGCTCGGGAGTGAGCACGTCCTGAATCTTGGAAAGGTCCTGGCCGGGGGTGCCGCCCTGTCCGGGAAGGAGTCCCCACTTGTGGCTGCCGGGCGCCACGCGGAGGCAGCCGTTGGCCTCCGTCATGTCGTCGAGAGCGACCCAGCAGATGACGTGCTGGATGGGGTTGATGTTGGTCCAGAAGGCGGCTTCCTGATGCCAGCCAATGGCGGCGCCGGTGAGCGGTGCCTTGACGTAGACCTGGTCCTGCCAAAGGCGCACGTTGCCGCCCAGCAGTTGGTTCGAAAGCGTGATGAGCGCACCGGACCAAAGGAAGTCGTGGAAGGCCTGCTTGACGCGCCAGGCGCCGGACGCATGGAAGAGCGTCTTCCCAGAGCTGGCCGGGGGGGCATCGTTGTAGCGATGCAGCACTTCGTTCATCTCGGGAGTCGGGTTGACGAGCCCCTCAAGCTGACCACGGAGCGCATCGACCTGGGCGCGGAACAGGATGCGGATGTCCGCCAGGTAGCCGTTCTCGTTGAAGAAGGCGAGCTGCTCGGCCGAAAGAGTGTACTTCTCCTCGATGCCTTCGCCACCGAGCGGGATGAAGAGCCTGGTGAGAGGGGAGTGGGAGCGGGACAGGTCGTTCGGGTTGGCAGACACGGCTTGGTTCGGACTCCGATGGATTTGGCAGAGAAGCAGAGCAAGAGAGAGGCCCGGGGGCGTTGGCAACCGTTATTTGGGCGCTGGCTTGACGCGCTGGACCAGGTTCACGACTCCGGCGCGCTGGAGCACGTCGAGCGCCACGGTGGTTTGTTGCACGGTGGCCTCGCCGTCGGCGCTTAGGATAACCCGCCGTTTCGGATCCTCCTGAAGCAACGCGCGCAGCCGCTCCTCCAACTGGTCGAGGGGGAGAATCTCGCCGTCGAGCGCGACGGTCCCCTCGCGCGCGACCGCGACCTCCGGCATCTTGTCCTGCTGGCGAACCGATTGGCCTTCCTTCGCTTGCGGAAGCGTGATGGCGAAGAACCGCTCGTCCGTGCGGATGTTCGTGGCGACGATGAAGAAGAAGACAAGGTTGAAGATGACGTCCAGGAGGGACGTTAGGTCGAGGCCGCCGTCGTCGGCGACGTCCCTTGAACGACGTCGTCTTCTCACGCTCCCGACTCCCCGGCGATGCGCTTCAGCTCCGCCGTGCTGGTGGCGGTCACCGGGCGGTCAAGCAGCGCGTGCAGCGCCACGCCACCCTCGCGCGGCAGCACGATTTGCTCATAGGCGGCAACGCGGCGCTGGACCAGGTAGTGAACCAAGTAGGCGGGGATGGCGATGCCCAGGCCCCACGCGGTGGTGATCAGCGCCACGTTGATACCCTGAGACAGTTCCTGCACGTCCGGATTCACCGATTCGGCGAAGGCGTTGAAGGTGCTGATCATGCCAAAGACCGTACCGAGGAGGCCGATCTGCGGGGCGATGCGATAGATGACGCCGAGCTGGGAATTCTGCTCGGTGAGCAGGTCGCACTCGGACTCGATTTCCTCGCGAAGGACCTCCGCCGGGTCTGCCTCGGGGTGCATTTCCAAGTGCGATGCCACATTGCGGATGACTTCACCGAGCGAGTGGTCCGCCGACTGGAGCAGGCTCCTGGCCTGGGCGGGGTCCTTGCGGCGGGCCTCCAGGAGGTTCCGGGCAAAATCCACCGGCGCCACGCGACGGCGCCGCAGGTTCAGAAACGACTGGATGACGAAGGCCACCATGAGCACCAGCAACGGAATCAGCGCGATCATCATCACGCCGCCGCGCACCACATATTCGTGAAAGGCCGATTCCAACGTAAACCCCATGCCGCCTGCCTCCGTATGCCGACACTCAGCCCTCACCCCGTGGGGAGCAAGGACGGAAGAAAGGTCATTGGGTCGAATTGCCGCTGGATCGTTGGCGGCGCGGCGTGAGCCTCAACGCCAGCAGCAACGCCAGCACTGCGGCGAACAAAAGCATCTCCCGACGGTGCAGCCAGGTGATCGCCTTGTCGAAATCAGCGGGAGGTGCAGGGAGGATCCATTCGCCACCGGCGGGCGCCAAATACAGCCCGCCACCGGGCCAGGTCCAGTAGAGCTGGAAGACCGGCGCCACGTTCGGTCCCTTCGCCAGGACCTCGACGCGGATCAGGTGCAGCCCCTTGGTGAGCGGAACCTCGACGCGCGGCAGGTGGCGCGGGAGCGGTTCCATCTGTTCCATCACGAGTCGGCCGTCGACGAAGACGCGGTAGAGCGCGTCCGCCTTCGCGGCCAGCGTGATCGACGAATCGAGCGGGTAGTCGAGCCATCCCTCGAAGCGCCCCGGCTGGCCCTCAACGGTCAGCCACGGCATGGTGGGGTCGCTCGCGGGGGCGTCGATGTCCTTCCATCCGCTCGGTCCCGCCAGTAGCGACAGCAGCGACGAGAACCAAACGCACAATAACACGAACAGGATCGGCGAGGGAGCCAGCAACGCCTCGCGCCAGCGGATGCGAGGCTCGGAGAGAGGAAGCTCGTGGCGGGCCTCCGGGTCCGTGCCCAGACGACCGCGCCACGGGAGGATCAGCGGGTAGAAGAAACCTCCGCATAGCACCGCCACGAGGGCCAACTGGCCTGCCTTCCACGCGGTGGGAAGCGCCGCGGAAGCGGCCGCAAGCGGACCGCCCTGGAGCCACGCCTGCCAGAGGCTCAGTTGCGGCAGGAAGAGCCACTGGTTCTCCACCTGATGAAATCCCCAAAGCGTGTTCCACCACGCGTTGGGCGAGTGGGCGCTGTAAATATAGGCCATGAGGCCCGACCAAGCCACCGCCACCCAGAACAGCCCCCGTCGCCCCGGTCCCACGCGGTCCAGCGCCAGCCAGCACGCCGCCACCGGCGCCACGAACAGCGCCACCACGGGAAGCATGAATCGCGGCCCGGCTGTCCACCCGCCATGCCACGTCCAGAAGAGCCCATGTAGCGCCAGCGAGAACACGCCACAGGCGCTCGCGATGCGTACCAGTCGCCGCGCATCGCCATCAAGTTCGCCCCAAAACAGGAACGGCAGGAGCACCAGCGGCCAGAAGAGGAGCAGCCCTCTCTCCGGCGAAAGCATCAGCCCGTAGAGGCCGGTCGCGATGGGGGTTGTGAACTCCTGTCCCTGATAGCCGGAAACGAACGGGCTGCCGCGCAGCAACGCGTTCTGAAGCATCGCCACGCCGACGCCCAACGCGGCCCCAAGCGCACCTCCCACCAGCGCGCGCATGGTTGCCTTCTCACGCCATCCCCACACCACGATCAACCCGGCAAAGGGAACCATCGCGGGCCGCGCACACACCGCGGCCAACGCTCCCAACGGCGCCAGCCACCAGCATCCTGGACGCACCATCGCCACCACCATCGCCAGCAATCCGGCGGCGGCCAGCGGTTCGCTGTAAAAGGTCAACGACGCGGGAAGCAGCGGGCTCGCAATGGCCATCACGGCGCACGCCCACCAGCGCCGATCCCCGGTCAGCAGCAGGCTCGCCAGCAGGCCGATCACCGCGAAGAGCACCGCGTTTGTCAGCGGGGCCAGCGACAGTACCTCATCGGGAAGGACCGCTAGAAGCAGCTTGTTAATCAGGTAGGCGGGAATGCCCACCAGTGGCGTCCCCGCGCCGTAGCCACTGAAGTACAGGCCCTGGTACTCGCGCTCCCACCGGAAGGAACCATGCTCCGCCAACGACATCGACGTCATGGCCATCTGGATTTCGTCGGACGTCTCCAACGTCCCGCGAAAGAAAAAGAGCGAGGCCCCCAGCAGGAACAGCACGAGCGCCAGCGAACCCATCCACTCCGATGTCAACCGACGTCCCGCCATCGCTCGCGCGACCTCCAACTCAAGTACCGACCAGCCCGCATTCCCTCCCCAAGCCGCCATACGATGGCAAGCCGAAGCGGGTTCCTAGGGAGAACGATCCTCAAGCGTTGCAAGATGTGCCCTGCCCTTGTCGGTGATCCGGTACTTTTGCAAGCGGCTGTTCGGCTTTTGGGGGATGGTTCGTTCAATCATTCCTTCGGATAAAAGTGTCGTGATCAGCACTTTGAGTCCCCCGGAGATTCCTTTTTGCCCAGTCCGGCGTGCGATCTCGGTTTTCCCCACGGCTTCGCCTGCGAGAAGCTGAAGTACACGGAGAATCAGTGACTCGGGCCTCGACTCAGGCCTCGACTCGGGCCCGCGATGCGGGACTGTTCCGGTGTCAAGGGGCCTGAAGACAGCACTGACCTCGTGCCTCGTTGCGAGGAACTCCACGCTGCCCGTTCCCGAATCCTCCACCAGTAGTCGCATTTTGTTTGTGCCGCGCCCCCATGTTTCGATCAGACCGCGAAGGTAGAAAACTCTGGCGATCAGTGGGTTCCAGGGACGTGACGTGTGCGGCCCAACCAAGTCCGTCGCCTGCTGCCCGAATGGGAGTGGGCCGAAGCTGGTAATCTCCAGCCGGTCACGATAGATCGCCAATGCAATGGAGCCGGCCGCCGTGGTGTAGTCGCGATGGATGATCGCATTCGCCAGTGCCTCGCGAAGCGCTTCGGGAGGATACAAGGGATCATCCCGCCGCTCGAAAACCCCAGGAAGAATACGACCTGCAACGGGCAGGTGTTCGATCATGAAGCGTTGGGCGGCCTGAAAGAGAACGAAGGCATTACCAGTCTGTTGCCGATTGTCTAGAAACTCGGTCTTGTCGACGCCACGAAACCGAGCCATGCGCAAAACGCACTGCGGATAGTCGCTGAGAAGAGCCGACTCGCGTGCGAAGAGCACCACGGCGGCGTTCAGGAGCTTTCCATCCTGCACCAAGCCGAGACCATCGAGCAGCCTCGAGGGTTCGCGCGTGCCCGGATCGGCGAGTCTGCCGCGCCTGATGGCTTCCTCCACCGTGATCACGATTTCATTAGGATCAAGATCCGCCATCGTCGCGCGCGGCGCCCGCAAATTCTCCCAGCGGGAGGTCCCGTGGCGACGTTCCGCCAGCAAGCGCTCGTACTGATCTTGGGGCATCCGCTCCTTCGTCGAACCGAGTTTTCGATAGGGGCGTCCGTCGTACACGAACGGCCCGCCGCCACTCGGCACGCTCAGCGCGAGCACGTCACGACCGCCCCCGATGGGAACGCGATCAAGATCACAGGCCAGCGGTGGCTCGAACTTGCGCAACTCGTTGCCTAGGTCGCGGAGCGTCCCATCTGAAACCGTCAGACCCAAAATCCGCGCTTCGGCGGGCTTTGATGCATCCGGCGAGACGCCGAAGACTAGGACCCCGCACTTGTGATTGGCCATCGCGCAAAGGGCACGCATGCCGTCCGCGGCCTCCGCAGTGGACTTCTTCAACTCCAAGGTCTCGCCTTCTTCTTGGGCAATCAGGCTGACAGTGTCGGCAACCTTCAAGGACGCTCTCCCTCCACGGAATCCGCTCAAGCCAACCTGTCCTCCATCGCTGCTGAACAGCAAGCCCTACAACTCGAAGTCCCACCTCGATGGCGGTCCCCCCGGTGACAAAGACCGCTCAAAATACCTATTTGGTTGCTTTCGACCGGGACACTCCCACCGTCTGGGAGATTATTCTGATCGGAGACGCCCCATGCGCCACCTGCTGATTCTGATGATGATCTTCCTGATGCCGACTGCCGTTTTTGCCTGGGGTCGCGATGGCCACCGAATCGTTGCCGCCATGGCGGAAACGCGTTTGACGACAACGACTTTGGTGGCGACGCAGGAACTGCTCGCCGGACGCCCGCTGGCGGAGATCGCCGTTTGGGCGGATGTGGTGCGCCCTGATCGAAAGGAGACCGAGCCCTGGCACTACGTGAACTTTCACATCAGCCGCGACACGTTCGATCCGGCGGACTGCCCGGGTGGAGACTGCGTGACGGTGATCATCAGCGACCATGAGGCACTCCTGCGGCGCGGGGATTCGCTCTTCGACCATGAACTGGAGGAGGCGCTCAAGTTCCTCGTCCACTTTGTCGGCGATCAGGCCCAGCCGCTGCACAACGCGAACGAAGGGGACCTTGGCGGAAACACGAAGGAAGTCGAATGGTTCGGGCGGAAGACCAACCTCCACTCGGTCTGGGATTCGGGATTCCTCCGTCGCTACTTCGAACTGCATTCAACGGGGGCAGAGGTGTTGGCGGCGGAGCTGAATGCCGAGATTCGCCCCGAGCAGATTCGCATTTGGACCGCAGGCACGCCGGTCGACTGGACCAACGATTCGCACCGCGTGGCCATTGAGATGGTCTATCCGGGATGGGCCCCCGTCATGAGCGATGCCTATTACCAGAAGGGGATCGGGACCGTGCGCGTTCAGCTACAGAAGGGAGCCATCCGGCTGGCGCATGTTCTCAACCGGACCTTTGACCCGGAGTACCGCGGGGGGCTTCCGATCAATCGCGAGATGGCCTTCTCCGAAGATGCCGACTTCCCCGAGGCGGCGCCGTTCCAGAACCTGAAGCAGCCCTGATTCGTTTTCCGAAGCGATCATCAGCGCGAAAATCGGCGGGTTGTTGGAGCGTTCGACTTCGCGCTGGTTTGGAATTTTCCGCGCTATTTTACTCGATTTTGACGGCGATTTATAAAGCGATTTCCCCAGGTGGTGCAAGTGATTGCGCAGGCCCTTGCGGCCGATTCCGGCGGCCATAAGGCCTCGATTGTGCAAATCGCAAGGCATCGCAGATGTTTGACAATAAATGGCTTACTGCGACTCGTTTGCGCAGTGCACAGCGATTTGCCACAGAATGAACCAAAAGTTCTCGCGGGCCGAATTTCGCGCTGTGCAACGACTTGCGCAATCGGAGTGATTATCTGCTCGATTCTTACTCTGTTGACTGTGCCCACCAAGCCTGTTAGACCGTTCCCACAGTTCTCGGCCCCCACCGTCTTCCCGGACCTGATCACCGGATTCGTTGGCGCGGAGGCTCGTACACACCTTCAGTGGCTTCGCAACAGACGAAGCAGAAAGCGCAGGTTTCGGATGAACAAGCAGACCGTTTCCTTGCTCAGCTCGGCCTTGATGATGGCGGCCCCGGCGGTTCTCTCCGCGGGCGTCATGATGCAGGGTTTCTACTGGGACACCCCCTCGGGCTGGTACAACACCATGAACTCCAACGCCTCCGGGCTGAAGAACATGGCTGGCGGCCAGGGCATCAACCGCATGTACTTCCCCCCGCCCTCCAAGGGCCAGGGCGGCGGCTACTCCATGGGCTACGATCCCGCTGACTACTACGACCTCGGCACCTACAACCAGCACGGTTGGACCGCGACCCGCTTCGGCACGCAGGCCGAACTGAAGACCGCCACCACGACCTACCGCAACCTCGGCGTGGTCACCATGGCGGATATCGTTCTGAATCACCGTTCCGGCGGTGCTTCCGAATGGAATCCGAACACCAACTCGAACACCTACACCAACTTCCAGTACCAGATGTCGGGCAAGGCACTGTGGCGCTACAACGACTTCCACCCGTCCAGCTACTGGGGATCGGACGAAGGTTCCTTCGGCGGCTACGCCGACGTTTGCCACCGCAGCCCGAGCGTGTGGAACGACCTGACCGCCTGGGGCAACTGGCTCAAGGTCAATAGCAACGCCGGTTTCAACGGCGGCTGGCGTCAGGACTACGTGAAGGGCTACGGCCCGTGGATGACCAAGGACTTCCGCCAGTACACCAGCTGGTCCTACTCGATCGGCGAGTACTGGGATGCCAACACCAGCACCCTCGATTGGTGGGCGAATGCGGCTGATTCCAGCGCCTTCGACTTCGCCGCTTACTACACCATGAAGAACATCTGCACAAACGGCGGCGGCGGTGGCTACCTCCCCGACCTGGTCGACCAGAGCAAGTCCTTCGCGGCCAAGAACCTCAACCGCGCCGTGACCTTCGCCGGCAACCACGACACCGACGAAATCGGCAGCGACAAGATGCTCGCCTACGCCCACATGCTCACCTATCAGGGCTATCCCAGCGTGTGGTGGAAGGATTATTTCAACTACGGCCTGGCTTCCCTCGGCGGCCAGTGGGGCAACGGCATCAAGCAGCTTGTCTGGGTTCGTGAGAAGCTCGGCGCCGGTGGCCCAACCATTCAGCTCATGAAGACCAACGACGGCGACCTGCTCATCTATGGCGATTCGGCCGGCAACAGCACCAATCCCGGATACATCATCGCCATCAACGACAACGCCAACAACTGGCGCGGCGACTGGGTGGTGACCAACAACACCTTCCTGCGCAACAAGACGCTGAAGTGCTACGCCTGGTACTCCCCCAAGAGCGGCCAGAACTACCAGCCCGCCAGCAAGTTCTGCCAGAGCAATGGCTACGTTGAAGTGTGGGCCCCGCCGCGCGGCTATGCGGTCTACGCCCCCGACGGCTACTAAGCCCAACGGCGGTCTGACGGTGCATGAGCTGCCGCCCTCATCCGAGGGCGGCAGTCTCATTCAACGCCCCTTTCAGCTTGAGCATCATCACCCTCTCCCCCATTTTCCCTACTGATCCGCCGCTTCGAATCATCCCAAGAGTTATCATATGCCCGCCCCTGCAAATCGTACCCCCCTCCTGCTTTCCGCCGCTGCTGTCGGGTTGATCCTGCTGGCCGTCGTCGCCGTCCTGATGCGCCAGCCCGCGCCGGTTCCGCCCCCCGCGCAGCCACGTGTCGTCGCCGAGGCACCCAAGCCCACGCCGACACCACAGCCCAAGGCGACTGCGACTCCCGAGCCTACCCCCGAGATGATTGAGCGTGGCCCCGGCGAGGACCCACTTCCGAGCCCCATCCCCCCCTCCGATCCCATGGCCGAGTTCC
>WGMQ01000087.1 GCA_016125005.1 bacterium
GCCGCACCGCCGGGGCCGAAAACGGCCTGCGACTCAGGACGGCCGGGCGCTTCGCCGTTACGCGAGACGCTGGAAGGTGGAGCGGTTTTTCGCTTGGCTCGGGAACTACCGCCGCCTGGTGGTCCGCCACGAGTACTACGGCATGAACTTCCTCGCCTTCGTCCAACTCGCCTGCTCCATCATCTGGCTCAAACAATTATGAGACCACTTCTAATAACTTGAGCCGCTCCAGGCGAGCTCGCGTGCGTAAGAGTACCGCTGAAGTAGTTGCAACACCCCATTCGGGCGAGCTTACGCCAGAAATGGTGGCGGATAAGGAATTCGCTAGACAATGGGGTGGCGGGTACTTGGATGCGAATCTTCCAGAGCAAAACGTGCCGGTTGGGGCAGCCGAACTTGATCTAGCATTGGCCTACCTCGCCGAAGTGCTCGCAAGAATTGATCGCGACTACTACCCTGGGTTCGAGCCATTCTGCGACGAGGACTCTCCTGCATTTCTGCACCTTGCGGGACGCACGCCCGCAGAGCATCTGGATCTATTTTTTGAAATTTTGCAGCAAGATCCAGATCCCGAACGCCACGATGCCGGGCGGCGATTGTCCGTGCTGGTCCAAAACCATTACTTCGCTTGGCTGGAAATGGTTGAAGGGTGGCTGCACGGTTATCGCGGCGTCGCAAGGCCCCACACTCTCTGTCAATCCGCTGCTCAGTCCTTCTGTTTCGCACTTCGGCCAAGTGTGTTTTACCGAGCTGTCCCGGATACGCGAGATTCAGCTGCCAAGTACTTCGGACGGTGGACGGCAAGTCGGGAGGCGGCGCTACTGGATTTGAGTGAAACGTGCGCGGGTGGGGCACAGCCTGGTATTCTGCGAGTGCAGACCGAACACGCGATTGGTCCGCTGCGGAACACTTGCTTCTCAGGGACCATCGCACCTGAAAATTTTCGGCGGATGCTCATAGGTGCCACCTCCGGTTCTCCCCGCGACACGCAGCTGATCGAAGACGGAGAGTGGCTGATTGATAGACAGACGATTGAATGGTGCTCGGTATTGAAATTTCCGCTGCAGACAATCGAGTCTACTCGGGACGCGCCCGAGAACGCCCGAGTAGATGAGTTGAACGATGAGGAAACCGAACTGCCATACTTCGCAAGCAACGAAGGTGACTTTGGGGTAGAGTACCTCAATCCCGTACTTTGCCCACGATTCTAATGCGTAAGGGTATGCCCAGTCTCGCAAGCCAGATTACTCACTTTCAACCGCGTATCCCTCTGTGAACGTGGAGCATCCCCGGGTCGCTCTCCAAGGTCTGCACAAGGCCCTTCGCATGAAGCACCGTGAGGGCCGCCAGGAATCGCTCGTCGGTGAGGGCACTGCCGACCGCGCGGCGAGCCTCATCAATCGCTATACGCTCTTGGCTCAAAATCCGTGGAATTACGTGTTTCGCTGCATCGACCGCTGACTGTTCTCGCGAGCCGAGCAACTCGGACAGTCCGCATGGGAACGATGCTCCTCCGAGCTTTATCCCAATCCGGCATCGCACTCCTTTTCCACCTTTTCGACTTTCAATACCACGCGAGTCCAGCTCTGAACTGAATCGCGGGGATCCATATTCAGGCTCGCCATTTTCGCGGCACCAGGCTTCGAATGCTCGATAAAGTTCCCCGTAGTGAGTGACTGCGCCTTTTTCCAACGTACAGCACTCTTCGACAAATCGTCCCACAACATCTTCCGAAGTCCGATACTCCTTTGTCGCCGCTTGGACACTTGGAGGTTCTTGGAGGCCGTTGGCTGCCCAAGCAATCGCCCCCTTGACTGCCCACGCGAGGATACCGGGAAGTTCCGCTCGGAGCTTTTCAAGAAGGCCTTTGTCCTGCGACTCTGGTGGAAATGTCACCGCGAATGGGACGAGCCGCATCCGCCGCCAAACGGCTCTGTCTTGCGAGACACGCGGCCTGTGATTCGTTAGAAGAATCAACTTGTGCGAGGGCTGAAACGTAAATGGATCACAGTATAGGAACCTTCCCGTGACTGCGTCCCCGCCCGTCAACTCCTTGAGACTCGTTTCTGCAAGTCGCGCGTTGGGCGGAGTTTCGCTGGCGATCACCAATCGAGCCGCCTTGAGACCCGCAAAGTGAGGGGAGGCATCGCCTGGTCGACTTGAGCTGAATGAGCTGACGAAAAGCTGTGGGTCTGCGCGATGGTAGTAGTCCCCAAACAACAGTCGGAGCACCTCGGCAATGATCGACTTGCCATTAGCCCCGCTTCCCCAGAGGACCCAAAAAACCTGCTCGGTGACGCATCCGGTGAGACCGTAACCGATGACACGCTGGATATGGGCGATCATGCAGGTATCGCCCGCGAACACCTCGAAAAGGAACCGTTCCCAGCGCGGGCATGTCGTCGCGGGGTCATAGTGAATAGCGACCCATCGAGTGATGCGTGCCTCAGGCGAGTGGGAGCGTAGTTCTCCGGTTCGCAGGTCAACGACTCCACTAAGGCAAGCTAACGACCAGGGGTCTGTGTCGAACTCCACTGGTTCAGCACTCATGTCGGGTACCGACTTCGCCAGCTCGACGGTTGCTCTCAAGCGGTCTAGATTAGCCGATTGAAGCCCCCATTTGGCCAACGCTGCCCGCGCTCTCTCGTCACCGATTTGCGCCGCTTCGCTGAAGATCTGCCTTGGGATCTGACAGGCAATTTGCATGGCAACGAGGGCACCTGTATCCTCTACCCAACGGCCTCTTTCGTAGCGGCGCCACTGCTTCCATGCTGGCACCCACAGCAGGCGGTCGAGGGCGATGTTTCGGAACCGCCTCGCGTTGGCGATGTCAGTGATTGGGGGCAGCTCATCCCGAGACTCCGCCTGCTCCCTAAGCGACTGTTCTGCGGGTCGACGGTCAAGCAGCCGGATTACCTCGATTGGGACGAGCGGGGAATCCTCCTCCCTCGGCGATCCAATCCGTTCGATGTTCATCGAGTCCCTCCAGGATACAGCTGACGTTGAATGTCGGCGACGAGGTGACCCTCCATTCGCCGGGGATTTCTAGAGTAAGCATGCTTGAGGATGGAGGAAGCTTCAGTTCGATCAAACGGGTGGTTGCCTGTTCGAGTCACTGCCATTTGGAAGTGCTCCATCACGCGACTGGCATCCTCTCGCGACAAGCGATTGTCACGTAGTCGCGCTGCCAGCCTGACCGCCTCGTCGTGGCGTCGACTTCCGTTCGCTACTCTGTCTACGGCAGCTCGCAGCCAGCCAGTTGAGCATATCCTCTGCTGGTTCCTGATAAGTTCCACATCCGAAAGAGAGTGGCACACCGAGATACCTTTGCTGACCGAGGTCTCGCGTCTGGGCTTTGTCCGCTGCCCCAACAGCGTTGTCGCATCGAGAAGTTCCTCAGGCGAGTGTCGATAAACGTGGCATGGGCTGATAACATGAGGGACCATCCGTTCCCAGCAGTAGAAAAGACCACCGCCAGGCTGAGCCCCGCCCCAGTAAGGAAGCCAAACCTGGCTCCCCGGATGGTCTTCATCGATGACCTGCTGCTTCGGGAATACTTCGATCGCGGGGTCCCCGGCCAGCGAGCAACCCAACGCGCGAAGGAGTTTTGCCTCGGTCGGCGCTTCGCAGAGGATTCGCAGATGCCAACCCGTGCCCGACCCTGAGCGCTCCAACAGTGGCATGAGACCAAAAGCGCACGCCCTTTCGCACGCCACAATTGCATGGTCGGTAGGGTTCGGGCGTCCGTGGCCCTCACCGTCGAAATCAACCACCAGCTCGTGAGACAGGCTCCCTCGCGGCTGCATCAGGTAGGCCCCGACGCGGAACTTGCCGTGCCATGTGGTCCAGTAACCCTGCCAGCAGTTCGCCGCCGTTTCTGTTCCCAATACATGGGATTCGAGTAACGCGTCCACAGATCTCTCGGACGGGCAGTACGCCCACGAGACCCTACCATCTTCGCGCTGCACGGGGAGAGCGTCCGTACGGCGTACAAACACCGCGCGGAGGCCCTCGATCATGGTTTGCTGGAGTGCCGTCACCGAATTGGATCCACCGTCGTATCGGTCGTCTCATCGGGAGGGTCAAGGATGTCTCGCGCGGGCTCGGCACCACCGCCGTCCCGCAATGCGTCCCCGAACAGCCGGTCGATCTCGTCAACGCGAGCCTCATCGTAGGAGCGGGGGCGGGTGCAGATGCGCAGGCGTTCACGCATCGCGCCCCGTTGATCGGCCTCCTGAAGGACATCGACGTAGACGTGTTGACCACGCAGTGACTGGTGATCAGGGTTGCGTTCATCGAATTCGGCAAACTTGGTGCGAGACCATCCAAGTTGGCGCAGAGTCCGCGTGGTATGGCCGACTGCCGCCGGAGTAATCCAGCACTCGACCGTTCGTCGCACCGCCTCACACGGTACTGGAGGTGCGGTCGGGTTCGAGGCGTCGATGGATCCCAGCAGTTCCACGTGGATCGCCGCATAGGGTGTGTCTGTCCTGCCGTGTCTTTCGATGCGTTGTCCAATAATCTTGGCGACGTGAATTCCCTGTACCAGCGTGCTCATTGATTGCTCTCCTTGTTGGGCTTGGTCGGGTGGTGGGGCGCATAGCGCTCGTTCGTGGCCTGGATGGCGGCAAGAAAGTCACTCAAACAGATCTTGCCGCACAGTCGGCGGATTTGATTCTCGGGGTGGCGCCGATTATGGCGTCGCACCCAATGGCGGAGGCCGGTACGCGACCAGCCCAATTCGGTCGCCGCATCCTGATACGTCATGTAGCGTTCCATCGCTGATTTGCTCCTTTCGCAGCGAGTTGCGAGAGGTTGCGATGCACAAGATCGTTAGGCGAGATGTGGAGTTGGGGAAAAAACGCTCAGCGGGCTATATCGAGACCGACTAGACTGGTCGGAACCCGATTGCATGGACCATCCAGCCCTCAGCTGTCGCTAATGAGCGGCGCACCCGATCCTGCGTTTTGGCCGGGACGGATGAACCTGCGAGCGCATCGTCGAGGTCACGTCGGAGCGCACAGATGCCCGCACGCGCCCGACGTACTGCCTGCTGCAGCCGTCGCGAGGCCAGTACGGCGGAGAGCCATCTCAAATCCATGGTGCCGTCCACAACTGCGTCATTCATCCCACGGGTTGCTTCCAAACTGGAGAAAAAATCGAACATTTCAAAGAGTAGATCTTGCTGCGCTTCATACAACGTCGGTGGCACCGGCGAGGTGCCGCCAGATGACGCGTCCGACCTCTTGTCGGCCAGCGGGAACTCCAGCTTGCGCTTGCCGACGCGTTGCACGCTTCCGCTATCACCCGACAATACCTTCAAGGGGGTCAGGCAGCGATGGAGGCCACGGGTGATTCCGAGTTCGGCAATGCTTCCGTGCTTTTTTTCGTGGTAAGCGACGGTCTTGATCGTGCCGAGCAGGATGTTGGTCAGCCTGATGAAGACTTTCTCGATTGCTGCGAGAACGTCGGATGGCTCGGTGCGAACGGCCCTGAGTTTGTTGAAGAAAAGGGCCGCAGGGCTCGGCTCTTCAGGTCCATCCCCTGTGAGGCTTATCTTCTGCTCTCGGAGTTCCTTGATGGCGACTATCGAATCTGCTTCGATCGCTTGCTCTTCAGGATCTAGCTGCTCACGAAGTCGATGCTCCCCTGTAGGCACCTTTGCAAATCGATCAGGAGCCGCCACTTCTGCACGTGATGGGTCGTGACTTCGAAGATGAGCGACGCCGTGAAGACAGCGCCTTCGCCACTCCTCTAACAACTCTTGCAACTCCCGCCACGTTGCGACGAACCTTCCGCTATTGCGCGCTTCCGCCTCGTTGCGACTTCGCCGGATCTTTCGCTCCGCGCGGTCGTCGTTGCGCAGGTACGCATCTAGGAGTGGGTCAAGCGGTGCCACTACCGGCGACGCGGGTGGATATGGATTGATTCCCAACATATCCTCGATCAGGGCGGGCTTGCGCCGCTTGTTCCGAGCGCTCGCCTGTCTCCGTTTCGCGACCTTGTCCTTGTGGCCGTCTTGCAAGTCCTTCGTGGTCCTTGATCGTTCGATATTCAGCACGAAGGAGGACCCTGACACTTCCAGCTCGTAGTTCAGCCCTTCAAGGCATGTGAACCGATAGTATCCGCCCGCCCACCTGCCGACCTCAACCAAGCGGGGGGGCGAGAGAATGCCACCTAGCTCGTGCTGGATGAGGTCGGACTTCAGCTTCCTTCTGCCATCGAGCTTCAGATAGTCTGCGACTGCAACGCACGAGTGGAGCTGAATGCTCGTCATTTCTGTTCGGAACTGCCCAGCAATCCAATTTGCAACAGCGTGCACGTCCACTCCCGCCACAGAGGGCCGCACCCGCGAGAAGATGAAGCGGAAGTATCCGACGTCTCCGAACGATCGTAGCGATGAATGCTCATCGGAAAATTGCCATCCTTCCTGTTTCCCCGCCGCCACCATGCCGACCAGTTCCGCCATGCTCCGCAATCGCCGGAGACACACAAGAGTTGCCGTCGCGGTGGCGATCACGGCGGCTGAACGGAAGACGGGCCGGAAGAATTCCATCGCCGCACTCACGGCTCGTGCCTTCTTCAGGTCGCTCGCAAGTGTCGGTGGCGCTTCTGCGACGCCGAATGGATAGATCGCCCCGCGATGCAACCACGGCGTGGCCATCACGACATCGCAGGAACGTGTGTGTTCCTTCAGGGACTCATGGGTGTACGGTAGAACCAACCGCTTCTCACGGGTCCCTCCCGTCAAAGAGACCACGGCTGCAACCGGCTCGAAGCCGACGTAGCCATCCGCCAGCCCACGGTTTGTGAGAATCGCACCGAGGCTACCCGTCCATGCGCCGATCTCGCCTACCCGGACGGGATGAGGCATCCCACCCAACCACTCCGCCAAGCTCGCAGTCGCAGCCAGCACCTGCGGTCCGTGGACGGACATCAGCGCGTTCGCCTCCTCCTGTGACTCCATGAACGCCCCCAGTGCATCCACGATGTCCCACCGCATCCCTTCATTCTGAGTCTCTCCGCTCCCGAGGTTTCGGCGGAACATGCGGGCGTGCTCTGGGCCGTGAAGCTGCTCGACCCTCGTCACAATTTTCTCTTTCAAGCTCGGCCAGTCCCTGTCGAAAAGGAAGCCTGCACGCTCTAGGGTTTCGACCAGCGCCTGATCCACCGGTTCATCGGTAATCGGCGGGCTCGAAGGAACTGGCGCCCGTCGCGTGGTCGATGCTCGTTTTTTCTGCGTCCGTTTTTGAGGCACCACCGGCGGTCCGTACCAGAAGTTGAAGCAGAGTTGCCCTGCCCCGTGTGTGCAAAATGGTGCAGACTGTGACAGGCCGTTGCAACACTTGCTTGCGGACTCCCTCCGGTCGACAGTAAACACTTTGTGTGACGACGTTCTGACCGCCACAAAGCAGCGGAGTTGGCTATCCATAAAATTAGCAATACCAAGGAGATGCGTGGTGGTGTCGACTCACACGACGAATACGGTTCCCCAGCGGGTTTTCCAGCATTCAGACAGAGCGGTCGCGGCGCCCTTTCTTACGTCGGGATCGTCTACTCAGCCTGCGACCCGATTCGGCTCCCATGCTGATGACTGAGAACTCCTCTGAAGCGTTCGGGCTCAAGGTCGGCGACCGTGGTGCGCACACGAGCCGGACCATGATGCTGGCAGAACTTTCCGCTTTGTTCGCGGCTGCCCCTTCCAGCGCAGGGCGAGAGGATTTGCGTTCTCTGGTCGTCGATCAGAATGTACTGGGGAAGCGCACGGGGGCGAATCGACGGATCGCGTTCAAGCGACTCTCCGAGATGTACGGGCTCGATCCGAAGATCCCCATCTACCGTATCCTGCGAGCCCTCTGGGCTGACCTCCCAAGCCACCCAACACTCGCATTACTCAGCGCCGCCGCGCGCGACCCACTGCTTCATCTTACAGTGCCAGTCATCGTGAACGCCACGCACGGCCTGATGATCACGAAACAGCACTTCGAGGCTACACTTAGAGAGGGCGTGGGCGAGCGCCTCAACGAAGCAATGATCGCCAAGGTCGCGAGATACACCGCGTCGTCTTGGACCCAGTCCGGTCATCTGACAGGCCGGGTGAAGAAGACCCGCTCTCGCGCAGTGGCGACTCCGCATACGGTGGCCTTCGCACTGCTGCTGTCCCGCATCGAAGGACGTCACGGCGCTGCGCTGTTCGAGAGCGACTGGATTCGGCTACAGGATCGTTCGTCGCAGGAAGTTCAACTCCTTGCCCAGCGAGCGTCCTCGATCGGGCTCATTCGCTACAAAGCAATCGGAAGCATTCATGAAGTTCATTTCGATGGTTTGCTGACAGGCGAGGAAGAGGCTAAGCTGCCATGACCAAGGTCGATCAACTCATCGCCTGCTACGAGAAGTTCGTTTCGCTTCCATGGGACAAAAATCTCGCGGGGAAGCAGCGTACTTGGTTTCTCGTGTACGACAAGAGCGACGAACGGCGTGTGCGTGCGCGGATCGAGGAGTTGGAGCAGATCACCCGCAAGGCTAGGCACGGCTTTGTGACGTGTGACCTGACTGGGTTCCCCGCGCAGTGGCTTGTCCAGCAGGACTACCTAGAGACGTACTTTCAGGAACCTGAGGAGATCGGCTCGCTCGTCCCCGAGATGAAGAAGGCGATCGTGGCCGCCGTCCGCGAAGCCCTTCAAAGCCCAGACGCCGATGACAACACCGTCGTCGCCGTCATCGGCGGCGCTGGCCTATTCGGCTTCCTCCGTCTGTCAGAGATTGTTGAAGAGGTCGCCGCCGACACCAGTGGACGACTGCTTGTGTTCTTTCCCGGCGAACGCGAAGGGAATAACTACCGTCTACTCGATGCCCGCGAGGGCTGGAACTATCTGGCTATACCTATCACTTCGTCCTGCGGAGACCTTGTCTAATGAAGAACTTCCAGATATACGCGAAGAACCCGCTTCAGACGCGCCTGCTTAACGACGGCGTCGCCGAGGTGAAGGATACCCACTCCGATGAGGACATGGAACGCCTCCGCTTCGAGTTGGAGACGTTCGTGTGCGACGGACAGTATCAGGAAGGGCTCCGGAAAATCCTCCGGTCCTTCCTCGATAACGTCGGGCGGACCGATCAGCCGGTCGCCTGGGTCAGCGGCTTCTACGGCTCAGGTAAGTCGCACCTGGTGAAGATGCTCCGCGCCCTGTGGGAGGACACGAAGTTCGCCGATGGCAGCACGGCGCGAGGCATCGCGAAGCTGCCCGAGGAGATCAAGGATCTGCTGAAGGAACTGACCACCGCCGGGAAACGCTGTGGCGGCTTGCGTGCTTTTTCGGGAACGCTGAACGCCGCCGCTGGCGACTACATCCGCACTGCTATCCTTAAAATTCTCTTCGCCACGGCAGACCTGCCGACGGATATTCATGCAGCGGATTTCACCTTCTGGCTTCGTCGCGAAGGGCTTCTGGATCAGGTGCGTGATCATGTCGCGAAGGCAGGGAAGGACTGGAAAGTCGAGTTCACCAAGCTACGCGTCTCTTCCGTCGTTGCGTCCGCACTCCTTCAAGTGAAGCCCGATCTTGCCAAGAACGAGGCCGATCTCCGGCAGCTTCTGAAGGCTGACTTTCCCGAGCGCGCCGACGTCGATAACAGCGAGATGAACCGTCTGCTGAGGGAGGCTCTCGGCGGCGGAAAGGATGTCCCCTGCACTCTGATCGTGCTCGACGAAATCCAGCAGTACATCAACGAAAGCGCAGAGCGATCCATTCGCGTCCAGGAAGTTGCCGAAGAATTATGCAAGCGCTACGGCGGACGCGTCATGCTGGTGGGAACGGGTCAGGCGGCCCTCGCATCCACCTCTCAGCTTTCCCGTCTGATGGGCCGCTTTACCGTACGCGTCCAACTCAGCGACCAAGACGTCGAAAGCGTGATCCGCCAAGTGATCCTCGCGAAGGATCCGCAGCAACGGCCTGTCGTCGATAGCACACTGACCAAACACAGTGGCGAGATCGACCGGCACCTCGTGGGATCGCAGATCGCGCCCACGCCCGTGGATCGAGAAGTCTGGGTTGCCGACTATCCGCTCCTGCCCACGCGGCGACGCTTCTGGGAACGGCTCCTCCGCGCGCTCGATACGCAGGGCACGTATGGCCAGCTTCGCACCCAGCTCAAGATCATCCACGATGCCGTGAAGGAAAACTCCATCCACGAACTGGGCACCGTGGTGGCGGGCGACTACATCTATCAGGCCCTTGCTCCCAGCCTGCTCCAGTCCTCCGTTTTACCCAAGGAGATCTACGACCTCGTCGGCTCGCTGCGCAAGGAAGCCACTCCCGACAGCCTTCTGAAGGCGCGTCTCGTGGCGCTGACCTTTCTCGTCGAAAAGCTTCCGAAGGACGGTGCCTATCGCGCTGGCGTTCGCGCCACGAAGGAGACTCTTGCCGACCTGCTCGTTGAGGATCTCGACGGCGACAACAACACGTTTCGAAAGACCATCCCGCGTCTCCTTGACGAACTGGCGCGCGATGGTAAATTGCTTCAGATCGGCGACGAGTTTCGCGTGCAGACCCAGGAGGGGATGGCGTGGGAGGCGGAGTTCAAGCGGCGTCTCGCCGACCTGCTCAACAACAAGCAGCGTCTCGCCTCGGAGCGCGCCGATGTCCTTCAGGCAAAGGTCCGCGAGTTCCTTGCGATCCGCCCGACTCAGGGCACAAGCAAGACACCGCGCGGCCTTTCCGCGCACTTCGGGATGGAACGCCCCAAGGATACCGGTGACAACGTCTCCGTCTGGATCCGCAACGGATGGGACGAAGCGGAGTCTGCTGTTAAGGCCGAGATCCAGAAGGCAGGAACCGACAGCTCCACCATCTTTATCTTCATCCCCGGCGGCCACACTGATGAATTGAATAGCGCGCTGGCGACATGGAAGGCCGCCGAGGAAACCATCGCATCGCGGGGAACCACCAACACTCCCGAAGCCGAGCAGGCACGCAGCGCCATGGAAACCAGATCGAGGCTTGGCTCGGGCGACGTAGCCCGCATCATCGGCACACTCGTCGAGCAAGGCGGCGTCCATATGGGCGGAGGCCAGCAGCTCTCCGGCGGCCTCACGCTTCGCGAAACCGTCGAGGAGCAGGCCATTCCCGCCGCGCTCCAGCGCATGTTCACCGAGTTCAAGGATGCGGACGACCAGCGTTGGGAAGTTGCCCTGACGCGTGCCAAGAAAGGCGACGGAGCAGCCCTCAGCGCCCTTGGCCACCAAGGTGAGCCCGACAAGCATCCTGTCTGCCGTGCCGTTCTTGGCGCGATCAAGGCAGGCACCAAGGGTCGCGAAATCCGCGACCTCTTCTCCAGCGCCCCCAAGGGCTGGCCCAAAGACGCCATCGACGGTGCCATGTATGTGCTGGAGTGTTGCGGCATCATCTCCGCCTGGCTGGACGGACAACCCGTTCGTCTCGCCGATCTCGACCGCGCGAAGCTCTCGCAGGTGGAGCTGCGCAAGGAAGTCGTCACCATCGCCGCCACGCATCGCGTGAGGCTCCGCAAGCTGTTTCAGGAAGTCGGTGTTTCGTTCAAGCAGGGCGAGGAAGACAAGTCGATCATCCCCGCCATTCAAGCCCTACGCGATGCCGCCCGGTCCGCCGGAGGCGATGCTCCGGCGCCTGCGCCCCCGTCGCTTATCGCCATCGATGCGCTCGCCGCGAAGATGGGGAACGAGCAATTCGTCGCCCTTGCCGATGAGGTCGATAATCTCGCGAAGGAACTGAAGTCTTGGAAGGCCACCGCTCACGCGGTGCAGCAACGCCTCGACGGTTGGGAGAGGCTCCGCCGTCTCGCCGCCGCCGGTGGTGATCTCCCCGCTGCCGTGCAGGCACGTACCACCATGGATGCCGTCAGCCAGCAGCGCGGCCTGCTTCAGGATCCCGATCCTGTTGCGCCGCTTCTCAAGGATGTCGCGAAGGCGCTTCGCGATGCGCTCGTGGCTCGGAAGAAGGAGTTCGACCAGTCCCACGCCGACGAGAGCGCGCGCCTAGTTGCCGACGCGACGTGGCAGAAACTCACCGATGACCAACGCGCCCAACTCCGCGCCCAGCATCGCCTTGATGAGAAGCCATCGCTTGCCGTCGGCACCGATGAAGAAGTTCTCGCCTCAGCTGAGGCGACCTCGCTCGGCGGATGGACCACGCGTACCCACGCCCTACCGGGTCGCTTCGCCGCCGCGCGCGAGGACGCCGCCCGTATGCTGGAACCGAAGGCCGTTCGGGTCGGTCTGCCCGGCGCCACCATCCATGATGAGAACGAACTCGACGCCTGGCTCGCCGACGTGCGCCAGCGCGTGGCAGAACAACTCAAGAAGGGGCCCGCAATCCTATGAGCAGCTCGAAAAGCAAGGTCCTTCGCGAAGTGACCGTCATGGGCCTCCGACGCTGGTCGGGAAGAGGCCCAGAACGTCAAACAAAGGTCCGCATGGCACTCCTTGAGAAGGACGGAGGTCTTGTGATCTGGATCTTAGAGGGCGCGGTCACAGGGTGGGAGAGTTTTGCCGTATTTGAGGACCCAGAAAAACGCAGGAAAAACCTTCAGAGCATGATGCAATCCGGATGGGGGGCCTGCGCGGGAAGCGAGGAATGGGACTCGCTCTCCATACCTCCGGAGGAACTCGCCAAGGCGTTTAGGGTCCTGTTTCCGGAGGATAACCTGTGACCGCCCTTCCCGCAAACCTCCGCAAGCAACTCGAAAAAACTATCCTCGCCGCGCGTGAAGTGGCCGAGGCCGGTGCCGTAGCCGCCCTCAATGCCATGGCCGTTGGGGCGCCGCGTTTTCATGAACACATGTCCGCCGACGACCGTTTGCTCCGCAACCGACTGCGCGCCCATGGGCGCACGCTAGGAGATCACCTCCGTGACGACGACACACAGGAACTGACCCGCCTCGCGCGCGAAGTCGCCTATGAGCATTGGCACCGCATGTTGTTCGCGCGGTTCCTAGCCGAGAACAGCCTGCTCATCCACGACGAGCATCAGGTCCCCGTGTCGCTTCAGGACGTCGAAGAGTTCGCCGCCGAAGAACGCACCGATGTCTGGACCCTCGCCGGGCGGTTCGCCTCGAAAATGCTCCCTCAAGTCTTCCGTCCCGACGATCCTGCCCTCGCACTGCGGTTCGCCGCAGAGCACCAAAAGGCGATGGAGGGCCTGCTCGAAGCCCTCTCTGCCGATGTCTTCACCACCAGCGACGCCATGGGGTGGGGTTATGAGTACTGGCAGATCGAGCGAAAGAAGGAGGTAGAATCCAGACTTAAGTCGGGCGGGAAAGTTGGTGCTGATGATCTCGGGGCAAAGACCCAGTACTTCACCGAAAACTACATGGTCCGCTTCCTTCTTCACAACACCGTGGGGGCATGGTGGGCTGCCAGGAAATGTGGCACAGGCGTCCCGCCTGTGGAGCTTCAGACTGAGGAAGCCCTTCGTGCCTGGACTGCTGAGGGCCTTGGTGGCTACCAGTTCGAATATCTGCGATTTGTGGCGATCGATAGCGAACACAGCCGGGACGGCTGTGCCACATTGGTCTTTGAGCCCGCCGCCGGAACTTTTCCCGGATGGCCGCGCACGGCGAAGGAACTCCGCGTGCTTGATCCTTGCTGCGGATCGGGGCACTTTCTGGTCGAGGTATTCGACCTGCTCGTGCGGCTGCGCATGGTGGAGGAAGGGCTGACTGCGCGCGACGCTGTGGATGCCGTGCTGAGCGAAAACCTGTATGGTCTTGAACTCGATCCGCGCTGCACCCAGATCGCCGCGTTCGCTCTGGCCATGGCGGCGTGGCGCTTTGAATGTAGCACAGCCGTCTCGGCTGTGCACGTTGGAGAAAAGCACACAGGCGGGACGCCTGTGCCACATTCTGGATACCGCGAACTGCCGCGTCTCAACATTGCGTGTTCTGGTCTTGGCATCAGCGGGAAGCGTGAGGACTGGATCAAGCTGGCCGGTGGAAGCCACAAGCTGGAGTTCGCCATGGACCAGCTCTATGGCCTGTTCCGCAACGCGCCGACACTTGGCTCGCTCATCGACCCCGGTCGCCAGTTTCAGGAGTTCGTCTCGCTGGACGAAGCCACGGGGCTGCTGGCCGAAGCGCTGTCTAAGGAGAAGTCGCATCTCGACTTCGACACCGCCGAACGTGGCGTGGCCGCTCAGGGGCTGGCCGACGCCGCCCGATTGCTCGCCGGACGGTACACCCTCGTCATCACCAACGTCCCCTATCTCGCGCGCGGGAAACAGGACGAGACGTTGAAGGACTACATCGAAACTCACCACGACCGCGCCAAGGCCGACATCGCCACGGCGTTCGTGGAACGTGGGCTGCGCTTCTGCTCCACCGGCGGAACCACCGCCCTCGTCACGCCGCAGAACTGGCTCTTCCTCGGCTCGTACAAGAAGCTTCGCGAGGAACTCCTGAAGAGCGCGACTTGGGACATCGTCGGCAAGCTCGGTGCCAAGGGCTTCCAGACGCCGATGTGGGACTTCAACGTGATGCTTATCGGCCTCACAAACGCCAAGCCTGGCGCTGGCCACGAACTGCGAGGGCTGGATGCCTCGGAACCCCGCAAACCGGAGGAGAAGGCGGCGATGTTGCGCGGTGACCACCAATGTGGCACAGGCGTCTCGCCTGTGGGGCTGGAGCTGAGCACGATCGGTAGCGAAAAGCACACAGGCGGGACGCCTGTGCCACATTCACATTCCAACATCCAGTCGGTCTCGCAGAAGGATCAGTTAGCGAACCCGGATGCGCGGGTGGTGTTGGGGCTCGATCAAGATGGGCGATTGTTTTCTGAGTGTTGCGACTCATACATTGGTTTCCAGAACGGAGACACTCCGAGGTTCGTCATGTCGTTCTGGGAGGTGCCTTTTCCCGGAAACACATGGAACTTCTTCCAACTAACTACCGACAGGATCGAAGAGTTTTGGGGGCGCGAGGCAATCCTGCAGTGGGATGGCGGGACCGGAGCGCTAATGGAATATGCGCTCGTGAAGGGAACATCTGCCTGGAGCAAGCGGGGAGTGTTGGTGAGGCTTGTGGGCGATCTTCCATGCTCACTCTATAGTGGTCACTTCTATGATCAAAGCAGCGCGGCTCTGATCCCACGCGACCCAGTAGATCTTCCAGCGATCTGGTGCTTCTGCTCATCGCCCGACTTCAACGAGGCCGTTCGCGAGATCGATCAGGCCTTGAAGGTCACCAACTCAACACTCGTGAAGATCCCCTTCGACCTCGCGCACTGGCAGGCGATAGCCGCCGAGAAGTACCCGAACGGCCTCCCCGAGCCGTACTCCGACGATCCGACGCAGTGGATCTTCCATGGGCGTGTGACACCGTCGGAGGCCCCCTTGCAGGTGGCGCTGGCGCGGCTGCTCGGCTATCGGTGGCCGGAGGAAACCAAATGTGGCACAGGCGTCCCGCCTGTGATGGCCCACGACAGCGAACAGGCTCTGCGGAACGCGAACGACAACACAGCCGAGACGGCTGTGCCACATTCATTGCCACATTCCATCCAGAAGTCTCGCCGTAACTTGCCCCATTGGTATCGTGAGGGAGCCACCTACTTTGTCACGTTTCGTCTCGCGGACTCGATGCCTGCACCCGTCCTTGCGCAGTGGAAGCGGGAGCAGGAGGAGTGGTTGGTGGCCAACCCGGAACCGCACAGTGACGCGCAGCGGCACGAATACTTGAACGTGTTCAACGAAAAGCGTCAGGCGTACTTCGACGCGGGCCATGGAGCCTGTATCCTGCGTGATGCCGCCATGGGGCAAATTGTCGAATCAGCCCTTCGGCATTTCGACGGGGAGCGATACGATCTGGGCGACTTTGTCATCATGCCAAACCACGTTCACGTCTTGATGACTCCGAGCGAGGGGCATGGGCTCTCCGAGATTCTGCACTCATGGAAGTCCTTCACGGCTCATGCGATCAACAAGCGGCGGGAGGCCCAGGGGGCCGTTTGGCAGGACGAGTCGTTCGACCACATTGTGCGTAGCGAGGCGCAGTTGGAGCACTTCCAACGATACATTGCGGAAAACCCAGCAAAGGCAGGGTTGAAGAGTTGTTTTGTTCTGAAGTGTGGCACAGGCGTCCCGCCTGTGAAGGCCCACGACAGCGAACAGGCTCTGGGGAACGCGAACAACAACACAGCCGAGACGGCCGTGCCACATTCTTTTGGCGACGACGCACTGACCGACGAGGACGGCATCATCTGCCTCGTCCGCGTGCGCGGCGAAGACGCGGCGGCGGATCGGTTGCGTGGGTTCCTTGCGTCGGCCTACGGCGCGGAGTGGTCCCCCCAGCGCGAGCAGCAGCTTTTGGCGGACGTCGGCTTCGGCGGGCGCACCCTGGAGGAGTGGCTACGCGAGGGGTTCTTCGAGCAGCATCTGAAGCTCTTCCACCAAACGCCGTTCCTGTGGCATGTGTGGGACGGTCTGGCGGATGGCTTCGCGGCGCTGATCAATTATCACAGGCTGGACGCACGGCGTCTGGAGATCCTGACGTACTCATACTTGGGCGATTGGATCGCGGCCCAGCGCGATGCGGCGAAGCGCAACGTGAGCGGCGCCGACCGCAAACTGATCGCGGCCGAGGCCCTGCAAGCGGAGCTGAAGAAAATCACCGACGGCGAACCGCCCTACGACATTTTCGTGCGGTGGAAGCCCCTGAAGGACCAGCCCATCGGCTGGCAGCCCGACCTGAACGACGGCGTGCGCATGAACATCCGCCCGTGGATGGTGGCAGCAATCCCCGGCGCCGCCCTTGGCCGCGCCAAACCCGTTGGCATCCTGCGCCGTAAGCCAAACATCAAGTGGGGTACGGACCGAGGAACCGAACCGGAACGCCCGATCGAGGACTACCCGTGGTTCTGGGACGCACGCGGCGAAAAGTTCGTCGGCGACAGGGTGAACGATAGACACCTGACCCGCGCAGAGAAGGAAACGGCGCGGCGGGGGAAGAACGTGAAAGGAGAAGGATAATGACAGATGAGAAGAGGCTTACCCATAAGTGGCAACCGATCGAGGACTTGCCCTCGGATTGGCAGTCGATGGCAGCGGCCGATTTGGCAGCACTCGGAAGTGTTTGGGTGGAACAGTCTGACCGCCTGAAAGGCTCGAACGGCCTGCGGGAGTTCAACGACCGAATCCGGCGCCAGTGGTCGATAGAGACAGGGATCATCGAAAGGATATACTCGATAGATAGAGGAATCACCAACATCTTGATCGAGAAGGGCATCGAAGCGAGTCTCATTCCCCACGGGAGCACCGACAAACCGGCGGAATACATCGTCGACATCCTGCGCGACCATGAACACGTCCTCGAAGGCCTTTTCGACTTCGTCGGAAAGGGTCAGCCGCTCTCGAACTTCTACATTCGACAGCTGCATCAGGCATTGTGCCGGAATCAGGAGACGACAACGGGGAAAGATCAGTTTGGGAGACGCCAGGAGATCCGTCTGCTCAAAGGGGAGTGGAAAAAACTGCCGAATAATCCGGAACGCGAGGACGGGACGGTGCACGAGTACTGCCCCCCCGAACAGGTCGCCTCGGAGATGGATCGGCTGATCGAGCTTCACCTTGTCCACGTTGCCCAGGGTATACCACCAGAAATCGAGGCGGCGTGGCTGCACCATCGTTTCTCGCAGATCCACCCATTTCAGGACGGCAATGGACGAGTGGTACGCGCCTTGGCCTCGATCGTTCTGCTCCGGGCGAAATGGTTCCCTCTCGTGATTGATCGTGACATGCGGGCCGACTACATCAGGGCTCTTGAGGTTGCTGATCAGGGCGAGCTTGCCCCGCTGGTCCAGATGTTCTCGAAGAACATGAAACGGTCCTTCACGAAGGCATTAAGTGTCGCCGAGGAAGTCCTCACCTCCGGCGAGAGCTACCGTCAGCTAATTGGATCCGCCGTCGACCTCTTGAAGAAGAAGGAGGAGGCCAAGAAGGCGGCGCAGAGTCGTGTGTTCGCACACTCGAAGGCGCTGGAGGATGCTGCTGACCGCCAGCTCACCGCCGTGCGCCAGGAGTTGGATCAGGCACTCAAGCCGCTCGATCCAGACAACCACGCCAAGCTGTGGCGTTCCAAGCCCGAGCAAGACTACTGGTACCGATATCAGGTGGTGGAGTTGGCTAAGGAGCTGGAGTACTTCGCGGATCTCCGCACCTACCACCGCTGGCTTCACCTTAAAATCGTGGAGAAGTCCGTCACCGACTTGGTCATCTCCTTTCACCCCCTAGGGCGGGAGTTTGTCGGAGTAATGGCTGCGTCGGCCTATATCGACTTCCGCTCCAAGGACAGCATGCCGACCGAGATGGAGCAGGAGCTTGCGGGGCGGATGCAGTCGTCCTGCCGCGAGGCCTTCGAATTCTCCTACAACGAGGATGAGGCGGATGTAGTGCGGCGATTTGATCGCTGGCTGGGCGAGGTGATCATGATCGCCCTGAACGAGTGGAGGAAGCAGCTATGACGACTCACGGGAGAATTGCTAGATGAGCAGTCTACACGCCGCTGAAAAGGCTGTGAAGAAAGTCTTCTGCGATGACTACGAGTTCAGCATCCCTGGCTACCAACGCCCCTACTCCTGGACGACGGAGCACGCTGGGCTGTTGTTTGATGATCTTGACGTCGCCATGCGCACGTCTCCTACGGATCCCTACTTCCTCGGCAGCATCGTCCTCATCAAGGAAGAGCGCACTCGTCAGGCGGAGGTGATCGACGGGCAGCAGCGCCTGACAACCCTGACGCTGCTGCTGGCCGTGCTTGCCGCGAAGCTTGAAGGCAAGACCCGCGAGTCCGTTCTAAAGTATCTCAACGAACAGGGGGATGAAGTCGAGGGTCTGGAGCCTCGCCCGCGCCTCGTCCTCAGAGACCGAGACCGAGAGTTCTTCCACGACTACATTCAGGTGGAGGGAAAGCTGGACGCCCTTGTTTCCCTTGATCGCGCAAAGCTGAACGACCCGAAGAAGAACGTCTGCAACAACGTGACATTCTTCCTAGAGAAAACGAAGGTGCTTCCTGCGGAAATGTGCCTGAAGCTGGCGCAGTTCATCGCTAACAACTGCTACCTCGTAGTCGTTTCTTCGCCGAACCTGCAGTCTGCGGTGCGAGTGTTCTCGGTCCTGAACGACCGGGGCATGGACCTGCTGCCGGCCGACATCCTGAAGGCCGAGATCTTTGGTGGCGCGAACGAGCGCGAAGTCGATGGCCTGACGAAGAAGTGGGAGGATGCGGAGGAACTGCTCGGCCGGAGCGCCTTCAGCGATTTGTTCGCGCACATTCGCATGATCTACCGCCGCCAAAAACAGCAACGGACCATTCTTGAGGAGTTCCGCGAGCACGTGATCGTGAAGGAACATAGGGACTCAAAGAAGCTGATACAGGAAGTCATCGTGCCTTTCGCCGACGCGTATGAGCCGTTGCTGAATGCCAGCCTCAAGAGCACCGACCATGCGGAGGAGATCAACTCGCTCTTCCGTTGGTTCCGAAGGATCGACAACATCGACTGGGTGCCGCCTGCATTGCTCTGCCTGAAGATGCACGGCGAAGATGGGCGGTTCGTCCTCCAGTTTCTTCGTGATCTGGAGCGACTAGCCGCCAGCCTTTTCATTCGGCGGCAATCCGTCAACGATCGGATCGAACGATACGCTAGGGTCATCGCCGAGTTGGACAAGGGAGCGGACCTGTATGCCTCCGACTCGCCGCTTCAACTTAAAACCTCGGAGTGCGCGGAAACAGTGCGTGAACTCGGCGGGGAAGTCTACGAGGCCAATAAATTAGTTCGCACATATGTCCTCCTTCGGCTCGACTCCTTCCTGTCCGACAAGGAGTCAACGTACTCCTCGGATGTCATCACGGTGGAGCACGTTCTACCTCAGACGGTCGAGTCTGGAAGTGAGTGGGACACCCTGTGGCCGGCCCCGGCAGACAGGGCGGCATGGGTCCACCGGCTGGGCAACCTAGTCCTTCTGACGAAGAAGCGCAACAGCAGCGCCAGCAACCTACCCTTCGCGGAGAAGAAGCAGAAGTACTTCACCTCCAAGAAAGGTGGTAGCTCGTTCGTTCTGACGAGTACTGTCCTGAACACAATCGATTGGACGAAGGATACCGTCGAGAAGCGCCAAGCGGAATTGCTCGCGAAGTTGATCACGGGCTGGAGGCTTGCATAGGTGACTATTCCCTCTGTACCGTCCGGCCAGCATGCGACCTCGCGCTCCACAGTCGAGTTGAGAGTTCTCGACGTCACCGTCGACTCCCTCCGCGCCGCTGCCGAGTTCAATGCCCAAGTGATGGTGGCTCCGGTTGCGATCCTCTGGACGGACTGGGATCGCCACTGGGAGCCGCTGCTGCCTGCGCTGATGGAGGCGTTGCCGGAGATGTTGGCGTTGGGCAGCTACGACCCGGCGGGTCGTACAGGCCCGGCAATCTGGTTGCGGTGCGTTGTGGAGGGTGCGCTTCCCGCTGTGTCGATGCCTCAGGGGCATACGCCGATCCTTTATCTCCCCGGCGTCAGCCGAGGTGATCTACGGGCCATCGCCGAGTGCCCCAAGCACTTGTCACCGCTTGCAGAACTTCAGTATCGCTCGGCCTTCTGGTCTCACCCAAACGGGCGTGACTGGTCTCTGTACGGATTTCTCACGCATGTCGAGAAGGGTCCTGGCCTGGACATCCCCAAAAGCGATGATGTGCAGACGGCGATCCGTCGAGCGCTCACGATGCTCGCACGGACCCCTGTGTCGCGCCTTCAAGGCCGCCGCTTGGAAGCGCGGGACTTTGATCTGTTGATGACCCCCGATCCCGTCGACGACGTTCTTCGTTGGCTTGGTAACCACGAACGCGAAGAGACCGGGATGCTGCAGGCCGGACGATGGGATTCATTCCGGGCTCTGTGCGCGAAGGAGTATGCGTTCGATCCGAAGAAGGATGGTCCGCTGGCGGCTGCGGAGAAGCTGGGTCGCAGGCAGGGTCCGTGGGGAGCGGTGTGGAACACCTACCGAAAGGCCGCCCGCCATTACCCGCATGTCGCGAAGCAACTGGAGCACGCGCAGCCACAGGAACTGACACTGGATCCCGAGCCTTGGCCGTCTATCAACGCGGATGCAGAAGCGAGCCTGCGGACCGCCCTATTGAAGCTGCAGGATGCAGATGAGGTGGCAGCCCGCCAGACGATTTCCGTCCTGGAGCAGGAACATGGAAGACGCCGGGGTTGGGTCTGGTGCGAGTTGGGTCAGGCACCCCTTGCCTGCGCGCTGGAGCACCTTGCTGACCTCGCCAGAGAGAGTGGCTTCAACCTTGGTGGTGACAGCCTAGAGATGGTAGCGACGACGTACGCGGAGTCTGGATGGAAAGCGGATGCCGCCGCAATGCAGGCGCTCGGCTGTCCTGGGTCACAGGAGGATCGCCGCGCGGTTGGGGTCGCCGTACGAGCGATGTACGCGCCGTGGCTGGAGCGGCACGCGGAGATGTTTCAAGCTCTCCTTTGCCACGCCGGTAGCCTCCCACGTTCCCCGAACTTGAGAGGGGCCGAAGGTGAGGCGATCCTCTTCGCGGACGGACTCCGCATGGATCTAGCTAGGCTTCTGGAGATCCGCCTGCGTCGGCGCGGGCAGGATGTGACATTTACCCGCCGCTGGTCTACAATCCCATCGGTGACACCAACGGCGAAGCCCGCCGTCTCCCCAGTGGCAGAGGTTCTGTCTTCGTCATCCGCACTGAACGAGCGATTTCTCCCGCAATTGGAACTGACACAGCAGACGCTCGATACGTCGGCGTTCAGAACCGCGCTCAACGGTCTGGGGTTCCAAGTGCTTGATACGAAAGAGACCGGCAAGCCCGCCGGACACGCCTGGACTGAAGCGGGGAAGATCGATAGTTACGGCCACGACTTGGGTGCCGACATGGCGCAGCAGATCCCCGGTCAGTTGGCCCTCTTGGAGGAGCGCGTGCTCGCGTTGCTGACGGCGGGTTGGGAACGTGTCCGCATCGTCACTGACCACGGCTGGCTCCTACTTCCCGGCGGCCTGCCGGTTGAGAAGTTGCCCAAGTTCCTCGCAGAGACCCGTTGGGGGCGCTGCGCTCAGTTGAAGGAGACGACGAAGCAGCATACGAGCGTGATGCATCCATGGTCTTGGAACCCGGTGGTCGAGATCGTTCTGGCATCCGGCATCAGGAACTTCTTCGGCGGGACTGACTACAACCATGGCGGAGCGACGCTTCAGGAGTGCGTGACGCCCGAGATGCTGATCGGTTCAACAGGTCAGGCCACGGGCAAGGCTGCCATCAAGTCCATCGACTGGCCCCGTCGCGGATCGATGCGTGCGACCGTGGTGATTCAAGGGGTGATCGAGGGGATGAGCGTCGATCTGCGGAAACGCCAAGGCGACTGCGAGTCGAGTGTTCTCCTCGACAAGAAGCCGAAGGCCGCGTCGCTGGAGACTGGACTAGTGGTCGAAGATGATCGGTTCGAGGGTATTAAGGTCTTTGTTGTCCTCCTAGATCCGGCGGGGCAGGTGGTCAGCAGTAAGCAAACTACGATAGGTGGTGATGAATGACAATGGAACTGGACCATCTCGACTTGCTCGGTGCGAAGGCGTTCGAGGGCTACGTCGTGCGGAAGGATCTTGTCCGCACGTTCTCGAAGCAGTTCCCGGTTCCCACCTACGTCGTCGAATTCTTGCTGGGCAAATACTGCGCCACGGTCAACGAGAAGGAGATCGAGGAGGGGCTCGGGGTCGTTCGTCGGCAACTCGAACAGCGATCCGTGAGGGCTGGTGAGGAGGAACTGTTCAAGGCTAAGGCACGCGAAGAGGGGACGGTCCGGCTGATCGATCAGGTGTCCGCCCGACTCAGCGAGCGACACGACTGCTACCTCGCGACGATCCCGAGCTTGAAGCTAAGCAACGTCCGGATCGATGACCAGCTTGTCCGCAAGAACGACCGCCTCCTCACCGGCGGATACTACGCGGAGATTGAGTTGGAGTACAACGCCGCGATCGCCCAGGAGAAGGACGGCTATCCGTTCGGCATCGTGGGGATGCGGGAGATCCAACTGTCGAGTCGGAACGTGCTTGAGACACTCACCCGTGGACGTGAGATGTTCACGACCGGCGAGTGGAAGGACTTCCTGCTTCGCAGCATCGGCTTCAAGCCCGAGGCGCTAAGTCCACGTGCCAAAGATGTGACGCTCCTGCGCATGGTCCCCTTTGTGGAGCGGAACTACAACGCCGTGGAACTTGGTCCACGTGGTACAGGAAAGAGTCACCTTTTCCAGCAGGTGTCTCCGTACGCGCGACTGATCTCGGGCGGGAAGACCAGCGTGCCCAAGTTGTTCGTCAACCTTGGTACCGGCGAACGCGGATTGGTCTGCCACTTCGATGTGGTCTGCTTCGACGAGATCAGCGGCATCTCCTTCGATCAAAAGGATGGTGTGAACATCATGAAGGGGTACATGGAGTCTGGCGAGTTCTCGCGCGGCGGGAAGTCCACAATCCGTGCTGATGGCTCGATCGTGATGGTCGGCAACTTCGACGTCGACGTGGAGCACCAGCAGAAGATCAGTCACCTTCTCGGCCCCATGCCGAAGGAGATGCGCGACGACACGGCGTTCATGGACCGACTCCACAGTTACATCCCAGGGTGGGACTTTCCGAAGCTCCAGCCGCAGGATCACCTGACCGATCACTTCGGCTTGGTCAGCGACTTCCTCAGTGAGTGCTTCTCTCAACTGCGACGCCAGAGTCGGGTTGGGGTTCTTCAAGGCCGACTCAACTTCGGCGGCGCCCTCTCGGGCCGTGATAGCGGCGCGGTCCACAAAACCGTCAGCGGCCTTCTGAAACTCATCAGCCCCAACACCGACACCCCGGTGAGCGATGAGGATCTAGAGTGGGCGGTTCGACTGGCCCTTGAGTGTCGTCGTCGGGTGAAGGAGCAGCAGAAGCGCATCGGTCCGGCGGAGTTCCGCAATACTCACTTCAGCTATACGCTGGGGCCGGATGGAGTAGAGAAGTTCGTGACGACGCCTGAACTCCACAGCGAGAATACCGTGGGAAGCGATCCCCTTCCGCCCGGACAGGTGTGGGCGTTGAGTCCAGGTTCGCCCGACGAACACCCGGGGCTCTACCGGATTGAGGTGAACGAGGGACCTGGTAGCGGAGTAAAGATACTCAACCAACCCAAGCCCGCGCCGTTCGCGGAGACTGTGAAATATGCGGAGCAGAACCTCTACACACGAGCAAAGGAGCTAGTCGGCGACCGGGATCCGCGCTCGCACGAATTCTCGGTTCAGTTGCGAGCGTATGATGCGTCCCGCAGTGGATCGAACCTCTCGGTTGCCGTCGCCATCGCGATGTGCAGTGCCCTCCTCAAACGCAACATCAAGGGCGGCCTCATCATCGCGGGTAGCATGAGCCTCGGCGGATCGATGGAGCCGATCCACAACGCGGTCGCACTAGCAGAACAGGCGGTCGAGAAGGGTGCCGCCAACCTGCTTCTCCCTGTCCAGTGCCGAAAACAACTCTACGACCTCTCCGACGACATGGCGACGAAGATCGACATCGTCTTCTACAGCGACGTGCGGGACGCGATGTTGAAGGCGATCGCGGAGTAGAGCGGAAAGCACAGGCCTCCTTGGGAAGGTGGTAGGGTGGCGGTGAAGGCATCCGTCATGGGACTTTTCACTCAGAGTCGCTTCGTAAGCGAAGACCTAGTAAAGCCCGCCACCTCGCCACCCACGCCACCTTGCTGGGCGACACAAACCTGCTGGCGAACTTGCTACGGGCATGTGGCAACCTCACGCATGGAGTCAGCCGCTCCTATCCGTGGGAGGAACATCGTGCCTCACCAATCGGAAAACCGTCGAGTTGCCAGAGCGGTTCGCTTCGATGAGATGGCCTCCCAGGTGATGTCCGCCCAGCGCCTGTAGTCGCCTTCCGAGCCAGATCGAGGCGGCTTGGGGCGAAGTTGTCCAGTTGGGTCCGCCCGGGGGGAGACAGGTGGTAGGATCGATAGCCTTCACCACTTCACCAGCACGCACTCTGCGGGCGCCGAACTTGCCGCGCCACCACCCGAAGAACTTGACCCAGCGTGCTACTCCATCGGCTTCGCCAAGGCTCTCACTCTGATCGAGTAGTGTCTGATCGGCAGGCAGCAGGCTGGTGCCGGAAACGACTGGGATCGTGTTCGGGTTCAAGGCGATCAACTGATCGTCGTCATCCAGAATATGGAGGCAGCCGAGCACATCACCATAGAAGAAGTGATAAGGGAGATGAACCGCTGATGGTTGCTCTTCCTCAATTGGTAGCTTGAATTCTGACTGAGACAAGCCCACCAGCGTGAGCACGGATCGCATTCTCTCCGCGATCCGCCTTGCCTCCCGTAGATCTTGAGGTTTTTCGAGGAACATCCACAGGTGCCAGACCCTAGGCCGGACGGGACGCTCGATCGCATGACGGAAGCCTGCCTCTGACAAAGCGTGGGATGCAGTGACGACGGCTGGCGATGGAGCAAGCAGCCCACCGGAGGCAATGGCGACGATGATGAAAGGGCAGTTTCCGCTGTCGTCCCAGTGACGCGTGGTCGTCCTGAAGAAGCTGGATCGTTCGCTTCGTGCTCCGTCCTTCGCGATCGTGGTTACCTCGGGCGGCACGGCGATTCGTGCAGGCCCGAGAGTGTGCGCGAGGAAGAAGGCCGCCGAGCCATCGGTGCCCAGATGGATGTCGGGACAGTTCTCCCCCGTCGCAAGGTCGACTCCACCGAGTAGCCCGGGAGCAGCAAAGTGGCGGCTGAGGAAGGACGCCCTTCGCCGGTCCTCGATGAAGTGGTCGGCGATGATGCGGTCCGCGAGCCAGGGTGTCATCTTACTAACAGGCATGTCGAAGTGCCCCATGGTGGGCTCTCCTTAGAAAATGAATGGTAGGCGAGTCAACGACCCACCCATCTCTACTTATGCTCGCCGGTATCCGGTTCCTGATCCCGGGTGGTCATGATTTTTCCCCAAGTCCACATCTCTACTTCAAAAACTTCTGGGGATACATCAACTGCGGCGTTCGGCGAAGAGCCGACGCGGTACTCAACCGGAGCCGCAGAAATGGGAACGACAACTAGACGTAAGCGGGGCCGCCCACGGGGTGGCTTTTGGGTCGAGGGAGAAGTTCTCGACGACGAGAACGCTCTGGGGGCGGCTCCGAACAATCCTTCGGATGCGCTGACACCCGAAGAACGCTCGCGCCGCTTCGCCGCTGTCCTTGGCGAGATCATCCAGCGCCAGGTGCTCCGGGCGCGTGCGGAGTTCGTTGGTGATGCAGAATGTCGAGTTGAGTCTGTGGGCATCAGTGGCGAACAGTCGGTGCAACTCACTCCGGTGGAGGGAAAATAGCATGCCGCAAAAACGAGTCGCCCTCTATTGTCGGGTCAGCACTGACCGCCAGGCCATGACCAAGGACGGGTCGTTGGAGACCCAGTTGGCTCGCCTCCGGAGAAACGTGGAGTTGGAGAACCTCGGAGGTGAGCCCGGCGACCAGTGGATCATCGCCGGAGAATACGTTGACGCCGCCCAGTCCGGCAAGTCGCTCGATCGCCCTGATCTTGATCGCCTCCGCAGCGACATTGAATCTGGCAAGATCAACGTTGTTATGGTCACCAAGCTGGACCGAATCACAAGGTCTGTCCAGGATTTCTACGAACTCAAGCAGACCTTTGAGCATCGCAATGTCGCCTTCCGGTCCTTAGACGAGAAGTTCGACACGACGTCCCCGATGGGCGAGGCCATGCTCACCATTATCATGGTATTCGCGCAACTCGAACGCCGCATGACGGCAGAGCGTACCCGTGAGCACATGCGCCAGCGGGCGCTCAAGGGGCTCTTCAACGGCGGGCGCCCTTGGGGGTACCGGCTCAACCCGGATCGTAAGGGCGAACTTCTGGTCGACGAGGCTGAAGCGAAGGTCGTCAGATCCATCTTCACGGAGTACCTCGGGCTCAAATCCCTCCACGAACTCCAGCGCTGGATGGAAAAGGAAAACATCCGTCGACCCGAGTTCAAGTCACGCCGCGAGCGCCAGGGAGGCGGAAACGTACCGCTGGTGGCGACGCTGGCCTCAATGCTCTCAAACCCGATCTATATCGGCAAGTTGAGATACAAGGGCGAGGTGATCGACGCCGTCCACAAACCTCTCTTCGCCACCACGGACGAACTGAAGACCTGGGGCGATGTTCAGAAGAAGCTAAACGAACGGTCGCCCAAGACGAATGAGGCCGCGCTTCGCGCTCCCCGCAAGGATGATCCGCTCCATCACTACAGCTTGAAGGGCGTCCTCCACTGCGGTTGTTGTGGCGCGGCGATGACCCCAGGCAGCGGTACGAGCCGCACCGGTGAAACCAAGTTTTATTACATTTGCACCACTCGCCAGAAGCGCGGCGCAGACGCATGTGCATGTCCCAGCCTTCCTGCCGAGGCCATTGAGGAAGCCATGCTCGCGCGTGTTCAGCACCTGTCCGTTGATCAACACCTGCTGAAGGCTCTGCTCGTCAATGCCGACGCTGGCCGGACCGAGAAGCTGGAGACGTTGCGGACACGGGAGGATCGGGTCAGACGCCGCTTGGTTGAGGTAGCCAATGAGCTATGCCCACTCGTCGACGCTGTGAAGTCTGGCGGTGCTGGTGGTTTTCGGGCTGTTCAGGACGAGATGCAACGCCTTGAGGGCATCCGGGCCGAACTGGAGATGGATATCGTCGCGATCGTCGATCAGCGCAAGTTGCTGGAGATGGATCGGTTGTCCGACAACTTGGTTCTCAACCGCTACAGGGATTTGAAAGACGTGCTAGACCGCTCCGATGGTCAGGAGTTGGCCATGCTGCTCGCGACAATCATCCGCCGAATCGACTGGCATCCGGATCCCGAGGGCAGTCGAGGGGGACGTTACAAAATGGTTTTGTACGCTTTACCGCTGGTTCCAAACGACTTGTCCCCGGAGCAGGGCCCCGGGGACAGAGTTGGTTCGCATTATTGTTTAAATTGGCTCCCCCACGTGGACTCGAACCACGAACCTACGGATTAACAGTCCGCCGCTCTACCGATTGAGCTATAGGGGAGCAGAGCCGCTGGTTACACCAGCACCCGTCTCGCGACGGGAGACGGAGGCTCCATGACCGGTGAGGGCGGGTCAAGGAGGAACAAGCCCCCTTTCGTCGTTTTTTTTCGCGTTTTCAGGGCTGTCGGTTGCTTCTTGACGTGGTGGCGGGGGGGCTGGGTGGCTGGGTTGGTTGGTAGTCTCTCCCTCTGGTGGGTTGGTTATGTATCGTCTTCGGTTGGTTTCTCGCGTGGTGTTGTTGGTGGCGTTCCTGTTGGCGTTTCCAGCGTTGGTTCTTTCGAATCTGGCGTCGCGGTCGGAGGTGGTGGGGGCGCGCCGGTTGTATGATCGCACGCGGGCGGATTTGGCGCAGACCGATGGGCGGCTGGGGGCCGCGGAGGATCGCCTGAAGAACCTGACGACGAGTGTTCAGGCGGTGGAGCAGGAGGCGAGGGAGCGGTTTCGCTTGGTCCGGCCGGGGGAAACCTTGGTGTTGATCGAGTCGGAGTGATGGGCAATTTATTGCCTTGAGGGCGCGGGCTGGTCTCGAAACACTGGGGCAAACTCCCGGGTGAGGTTTCCTTCATGAGTGCTGGATTGCCGCCTCCGCCGCCGAATTATGGCGATTTTCCCCAGTCTTCCTGGCAGCCGGCGACGCCGCCGGGGCCTCCGCCGGAAAAGCCGAAGGGTTCGCGCTCGGTGGTTTGGGTGTGCGGGATCCTCGGGGTGGGGTGCTTGTTGCCGATCGTGCTGACTTGCATCGGGTTGATGTTCTTCGGCTTTTATATCGAGACGGCGGGGCCGGGCGTTTCGGCGATGGAGGGGAACAAGGTCACTCCCGGTGTGCGCAAGGATCTGAAGGAGTTGAAGCTTCTGGGGCCGGAGGACCGGGTGATCTGGTTTTACTCCGATGGCCTGGTGTCGGCGAAGGAGGGGATGTATTTCTTCACGGACAAGGATCTGGTGTTGTATTCGCAGGCTTGGCAGACGCCGGAGGTCCGCATCCCGCTGGCAGACATTACCGACCTGACGTTTACGGCAAGTCCCGGCTGGCCGGATGATAGCATGGTGTTGGTCGAGGTGAAGGACGACGAGGTACACACGTTCCCGCTCTCTGCGGAGGAGGGGAAGGATCAGGTGTATTTCGAGGCGCTGGAGCGGGCGGTGCAGCGGGCGCGGGGTGGCCAGTAGGGGGCTGGTGGGCTAGATCTCGTGGCTGACAGTGATGAGGATTCGCAGTCCTTCGGGTCCTGCCTGGAGTCCCGGGTCGTCGTCCATGGCGGCGGGGAGGAACCAGGTGGTGCCGCGCTGGAGGGGGTGGTTGTAGCCGGGTCCTGCGATGGTTCCGCTTCCCATGACGACGTTTAGGATGGCGCCGTGTTGGTGGGTGAGGCGGGGGCGCGCGACGGCGCTGTTGGGGGCGAGTTGGATGAGGGTGACGCGGAAGTATTGGTTGTCGAGGAGGCGGACTGAGAGGTCGGGGCGGGATTGCGTGGCGGCGGTGGAGGTGCCGAGCTTCTGGATGGGGGGGAGTTTGTGGGAGTCGAGTTCC
>WGMQ01000101.1 GCA_016125005.1 bacterium
GCTCAGTGAGGAGCGGACGGCGCTCCTGATCGAGAAACTGCTGCGATACATGTTCGCGCTGGACGGCGGCGTGTTGGGCAGGGAACTCAAGACGTTCCTGGAAAACAAGCCGGGAGAGTTGAAGGAGAAGACCATGAGCCTGGCGGAAGAACTTATCCAAGAGGGGATGGAAAAGGGCCTCTGTGCGGGCCTGCGTCGTAGTGTCTGTCGTCTTGCACGGATTCGCTTCGGCGACGACCGCCTTGTCGCGGAGGCACTGGAAAGCATCGACTCTCATGATCGCTTGGAAAACCTGCTCGCCCTTGCCGCCACGGCGAAGACAGTCGACGAACTGATCGCCGCCCTGCGGTAGTCCCTCGACGCTCCCTCAACGGGGCGCTCGCGTGCCCGCGTGGCATGCATGTCCTGCAACCGCTGCCCGCTACTCGATTCCGTACTTCTTCATCTTGCGGTATAGACGCTTGCGGTCGATGCCGAGGATGCGCGCGGCTTCGACCTTGCGGCCTTTGGCGCGGCGGAGCGCATCGAGGATTTGGCGCTTCTCCATCTCGTCGAGTGTCGCCGCCGGTTCGGGGGCCTTCGCCACGAAGGGCTCTGTATAGACAGGCGTACTTGCAGCCGATGGCGGGGCTGAGGCGGTGGGTGGCGGAAGGATTGGGCGAGCCGCGCGGGCAGGCGGCAGGAGATTGCGTGAACCTTGGGTCGATGGCTCTTCCGAATCGTCCATGGGCTGAACGGCGGCCAGTGCCTCGTCCGGATCGCGGAAGAGCTGTCCGGGCAGGTCGCCGAGTGCGATGGTGTCGCCGATTCCCAGTGCAAAGCTCCGCTCGATCACATTCTCCAATTCGCGGATGTTGCCGGGCCACGAGTACTGGAGCAGCACCTGCATGGCATCGGGCTGCACGCTTTTCGGAGCGACGTCGTACTCGCGGGCGAAGCGCAGGATGAAGTGCGAGACCAGCGGGGGGATGTCCGACTTGCGTTCGCGCAGCGGCGGCAGGTGCAGGTTCACGACTCCCAGACGATAGTAAAGATCCTGACGGAAATTGCGGCGGCGGACCTCGTCCTCCAGGTCACGGTTCGTGGCCACGATCAGGCGCAGGTTCACCTTGTGCGCGGCGGTGTCGCCCACGGGGATCACCTCGCGCTCCTGGATCGCGCGTAGCAGCTTGACCTGGAGGTGCGGGGACATCTCGGACACTTCGTCGAGGAAGAGTGTTCCGCCCTCCGCCGCCTGGAAAAAGCCGATGTGGTCATTCACGGCGCCGGTGAAGGCACCCTTGCGGTGACCGAAGAGCTGGCTTTCCAGCAGGGTCTCGCTGAGGGCGCCGCAATTGACGGCGATGAACGGAAAGCGGGCGTAAGGTCCGCTATCATGGATGGCGCGCGCGATCAGTTCCTTGCCGGTGCCGCTCTCTCCCGTGATGAGGACCGTGCTCCGGTTGCGGCTGACGCGCTCCACGACACTCAGGACCGACTGGACTTCCGGCGATTGGCCGACGATCTCGTTGCTGGGCTCGAAGCGGGTACCGAGGCGCGAGCGCAGTTGGCGATTCTCGGCGCGCAGGTTGCGGATCTCGAGGGCGCGCTGGAGCACGATGAGGATTTCCTCGGGATTGGCGGGCTTGATCAGGTAGTCGATCGCTCCCGCCTTCATGGCCTCAACCGCCGACTGGATCGAGCCGTGTCCCGTCAACACCACAACAGGGAGGTCCGGGTATTCCTCGCGCACCCTCTTGAGCAATCCCATGCCATCCATGCCCGGCATCTGGAGGTCCGTCACCAGGACATCCACTGGCTCAGGGACCTCGGTTGCTTCGGGCTGGGCGGGATCGGGCATGTGGGCCTTCAGGAGGGTGTACCCCGATTCGCCGTCGTGCGCGGTCAGGACCTCGTACTGGTGGCGTCGGAGGATCTTTCCGAGCATTAGCACCAGGTTCTTCTCGTCATCGACCAGCAAGATACGGGGGGTACGGGACACGTGACGACCTTTCACTCGGCATCTTCGCCGGTTTTCAGGCGGCGGACTTCATACTGCTCAGTAGGCAAGTATCGGGCACAGAGCGCGGCGTGAGCCGATTGAAGCCCCGCCAACAGTCCGTCCTCCCAAGCGAACTGTGGATTTTCGCCCACTTCCGGCCAATCGAAGGGATTCATCAGGTCGTCGGGCGTCAGGCGTGGATTGATGCGATGGGCGATCTTGAGACATTTGCTGCGCTGTTGGACGATCATGTCGTCGAGCAATGTCAGGATCGCGTCGATGGTTTGCTTTTCTGGGGCGTTTTGGGACATGACGGCATGCTCCTGCCTGCGCCGGGATTGGTTTCTGACCTACGGGGCAGTTCACGTTCCAAGGCCGAAGGGGGCAAGGTGACTTGGCCCGAAGCCCTAGGCGGATGACGGAGCCGGGGCGATTGCTTGTGCTGCCCGACACGGATTTCCACTTGACGGGGGAGGGGCGAATTCCCACCTTCCCCCGTCAGCGTAAGTGGCTTGTCAGCACCTGCGCCAATTTCCTCGAGGTCCTGGCCCCCCAGTGGAACCGGAAAAGCACAGCGAAGAGTCCCTCGGCGCAGAAACGGCCGGGTCTGTTGATCGGGCCGTGCGGATCGTGCGGCTGATGGACCTCTACGGTCCGCTGCTCACGGATCGCCAGCGCGATTTCGTGCGCATGCACTTCGAGGAGGATCTCTCCTTCGGCGAGATCGCCCGCGAGCACGGCATTTCCCGCCAGGCGGTGCATGACGCGGTCAAGCACGCGGAGAAGTCTCTGGAGGAGTACGAGGCCAAGCTGGAGTTTTCCTCCGGCAAGAAGCGCCGTCCCGCCGGGGGAGCAGTGGAACCCCAGGGTAATCACCCGGAAGCCCCGAAGAATCTCGGCCCCGCCGCAGCGGCGGGCCTCGATCCGGTGATCGGCCTGCTTGAGGCGATTCACGAGAAGCTGCGTCGCTCCGGCGGCGTGATCTACAATGCCGATGGTATCACGCGCGATGTGGGCGACGTGATCGACCGTCTGCGCCAACTGAAGGCGGAATGACGTTATGTTTGAGGCGTTGGGAGACAAGTTCGAGGCCGTCTTCAAGAAGCTGCGCGGCCAGGACAAGCTAACCGAGTCCAACATGAAGGAAGCGCTGCGCGAGGTGCGCCTAGCGCTCCTTGAGGCGGACGTGAACTACAAGGTCGTGAAGGATTTCGTCACGGCCGTGCAGGACAAGGCGCTCGGTCAGGACGTCACCAAGGGTGTCAACCCCGCCCAGCAACTCATCAAGGTCGTGCACGACGAACTGGTGTTGATGATGCAGGGGGGCGACCCGCGCGAAGTCCCGTTCATCGTCCAGCCCGGCAAGCGCAACATCATCCTGATGCTCGGCCTGCAGGGCGCCGGCAAGACGACCTTTTGCGGCAAGCTGGCCAAGCATCTCGAGAAGAAGAACTGCCGCCCGCTGCTGGTTGCCTGCGACATTTACCGTCCCGCAGCCATTGACCAGCTCAAGACCGTGGGCCATGCGCTCGGCATTCCCGTCTACTCGGCGGACATTTCCGGCGGCGTGATGCCGATCGTGGAGGGCGCCCTCAAGCAGGCGGACGACAGTGGTCGCGATGTCATCATCATCGACACGGCGGGTCGTCTCCACATCGACGAAGTGAAGATGGACGAGCTGGTGGGGCTCCGAAACCGTTTCAAGCCCGACTACACGTTCCTCGTTGCGGACGCGATGACGGGCCAGGACGCGGTGAACTCGGCTTCGACCTTTAACGAGCAGGTGGGCATCGACGGCGTGTGCCTGACCAAGATGGACGGCGATGCGCGCGGCGGTGCGGCCCTTTCCATCAAGGCAGTGACCGGCAAGCCGATCGTCTTTATCGGCGTCGGCGAAAAGTCCGACGACCTGGAGCCCTTCCACCCGGACCGCGTAGCAAAGCGAATCCTCGGCATGGGCGACGTGGTGTCGCTCGTGGAGAAGGCCCAGGAGGCCATCGACGAGACCGAAGCGATGGCGATGCAGGAAAAGCTGATGACCGGTCAGTTTTCCTGGGATGACTTCCTGAAGAACCTCAAGGTCATGCGCCGCATGGGCTCCTTCAAGGGGCTGCTAAGCATGATCCCCGGCATGGGTCAGATGCTGAAGAGCATCGATAGCGACGTGCTGGAGAAGGAACTCAAGCGCGTCGAGGTGATGATTGCCTCGATGACGAAGGAGGAGCGCCGCAACGGCGAGCTGCTCTCCAAGGAAGGACGTCGCCGCGAGCGCGTGGCCAAGGGATGCGGCCAGACGCTCAAGCAGGTGACCGACATGGTCCGCCAGTTCGACCAGATGCGCGCGATGATGGCGCAGATGGGCTCGATGGGCGGCGGTGGAATGTTTGGCGGCATGGGCGGAGGGATGATGAATCCCTTCGGCGGTGGGATGCCGGGCATGGGTGGCGGTCGCGCCCCCATGGCAATGCCCGGGATGACTCCGCCGGGAGTCCCCATGTCGAAGAAAATGCTCCGTCAGCAGAAGGAAATGCTGAAGCAGCAACAGCGGGAAATGGCGGCGGGAATGCCCCGCCCCAAGAAGGACCGCAAGCGTCGCAAAAAGTAACCGGCGGGCCGCACGCGGCCGCGTCGCCCAGGAACCCTCGCCCACCCAGTCAACCCGACCTCTTCAAGGAACCAAACAATGGTTAAGATTCGTCTCACCCGCATTGGCCGTACCCACACCGCGTTCTTCCGCATGGTCGTTGCGGACAGCCGCCGCGCCCGCGATGGCAAGTTCATCGAGATCATCGGCCGCTACCAGCCGAGCCAGAAGGACAAGCAGATCGAGCTCGATGCCGAGCGCGCCCTCTATTGGCTGCACAATGGTGCCCAGCCCACCGAGACGGCCCGCGCCCTCCTGCGCAAGCAGGGCATCCTCAAGACCTACCACGAGCAGAAGGTCGAGGCTCGCAAGGCCCTCGATGCCAAGAAGGCCTGAGCTTGACTCGCCCTATTGGCTGGGTATCGTCAGCATGGAATCTGGGGGCGTTTCCGGTATCGGAACGCCCCCATTCTTTCCACAGGTTCTACTGCAATTTGTTCTTGCTGCTGTGACGTTCCCCGCCCGTCATGATGGCACATCCTTCTCAGAGGCAAGTGTTCCCGTTCTCACTGCCCCAGATGCCAAAATGCCCCACAAGGAGGCTTTCCCATGAGTGACCAGATCCAGGAGCAAGACCACGGTCTGAGCGATCTCGTCCAGTACATCGCCGAGGCCCTCGTCGACGACCCCAAGACCGTCTCGGTCAAGACCGTCGAGAGCGACAACGCCGTCATCATCGAGTTGCACGTGTCCAAGGAAGACGTCGGCAAGGTGATCGGCAAGGGCGGCCAGACCGCCAAGGCGCTTCGCAAGATCCTGAGCGCCGCCGCCACCAAGCATAAGAAGAAGTCCATGCTGTCGATCATCGAATGAGCGACGCGACCGAGTGGGTCGCCGTGGCGATCATCCTCCGGCCTCATGCGCTCGGAGGCGCCCTCGTCCTCAAGCCGCTGACCCGCACCCCTGAAGAGTTTGTCGAGGCACCCCTGGAGACCGTCTACCCCCGCCTGCGCGGACGGGTAGGCGGCCCCCTCACCATTGAGCGCCTTAGCATCCACAAGGGTCTCCCCCTCGTGTGGTTCTCGGAGCTTGAGGATCGCACCGCCGCCGAGGCACTCGTCGGCCAGGAACTCGTCATCCCCGAGGATGAACTCTGGGATCTCGAGGAGGGGCAGTTCTACCACGACGAGTTGGCAGGTCTGACCGTGGTCGATGCGGTGTCCGGTCGCGAATACGGACCGGTCCTTAGCATCGCCGACGGAACAGCCCACGACTTTATCGTCATCGCCCATCCCGACAAGCCCGGTGCCAAGTTGATGATCCCCTTCGTGCAAGGGGTGATCGTCATGTCCATCGACCTTGACGCGCGCCGGATCAGCGTCACGCTTCCCGACGGACTTCTGGACCTGTGAGGCTTCTGATCTGATGCTGAAGGCTTTCCTGCTCTGCCTGCGCCCAAAACAGTGGACGAAGAACCTGCTTCTCTTTGCGGGTATCGTCTTCGCCAAGCGTTGGACAGAGCTGGACCTCGTCATCAACGTGATCCTCGCGTTCGTCGTCTTCTGTGCCCTCAGCGGCGTCGTCTATATCACGAACGACATCGCCGATGTGGAAAAGGACCGGGAGCATCCGAAGAAGCGTCTTCGTCCCATCGCCAGCGGAGCCATCAGCCCCAAGGTTGCCGCCACCGGGGCTCTGGTGCTTCTGGCCGCGGCCCTCGGCGTTGCATGGTCCCTGACCTTTGGATTCTTCGTCTGCGCGCTGCTCTACGTGATCCTCGTCACCGCCTACTCGTTCAAGCTCAAGCACATGGTGATTCTGGACGTGATGGTGCTGGCGCTCGGCTTCGTGCTGCGCGCTATCGCGGGGATCGAGGTTCTCCACGTCGAGCGCCTGATCGCCGACCCGGTGGTCATCAAGCCGTACTTCGTGCTCACCACGCTTTTCCTTTCCCTGTTCCTTGCGCTGGCAAAGCGGCGCAACGAACTGTCGATCCTCGGCGACCATGCGGCTTCGCACCGCGCGGTGCTGGGTGAGTATTCGCGAGAGTTCTGCGACATCCTGCTGACGGTGGCCACCTCGGGGGTCATTTTCAGCTATGCCGCGTGGGCCACGGTGGGCGATATGGCCCGGGCGGGAAACGACCGGACCGGCGCCTATACGATGGTCTTTACCATGCCGTTTGTGCTTTATGGAATTTTCCGTTACCTTTGGTTGGTTTTCCGTCGCGACGAAGGGGGGGCTCCTGAGATTCTTCTTCTGACGGATCGTCCCCTGCTCATCACCGTCTCGCTCTGGACGATTACTACCATTGCCATCCTGTCGCTTGCCTAGCCTCACGGCGCCCGCAGGCGTTCAGCACGTTGCACAGATCTCTTTGGAGGAAGGACCCGCTTCCCATGGCCGATAAACTTCGTGTTGGCGTTGTGGGCGTAGGCCACTTGGGCCAGCATCATGCCCGTAATTACTACAACAATCCCCGCTGCGAACTCGTCTACGTCTGCGATGCCAACATCAACCAGGCCAAGACCATCGCCAAGGCCTATGGCGCCAAGGCGACCACCGACTTCACCGAACTGATCGGTCAGGTCGACGCAGTCAGCATCGCCACACCCACGGTCTCCCACTACGAGATCGCCAGCAAGTTCCTCGATAACAAGATCCACTGTCTGGTCGAAAAGCCCATCTGTACCACGGTGGTCGACGCGGCCAAGCTCACCGCCCAGGCCCGCCGGAACGGCTTGGTTCTTCAGGTCGGCCACATTGAGCACTTCAACCTGGCGGTGCAGAAGTTCAAGGAAATCCTTACGACGCCGCGCTTCATCGAGTGTCACCGTCAGGGCCCCTTCGACCCACGCGTCCGTGACGTCGGCGTGGTGCTGGACCTGATGATCCACGACATCGACATCATCCTGCGCATCGTCAACTCGCCGATCCGCTCGATCGAGGCCGTCGGCGTCGCGATCCTCACTGAGAAGGAAGACATCGCCAACGCGCGCCTGCGCTTCGAGAACGGCTGCATCGCCAACGTGACCGTGTCGCGCGTCACGCCCAAGCCGCTCCGTAAGCTGCGCGTCTTCCAGGACGATGCCTACATCTCGCTCGACTATCGCAACCAGACGATGGAGGTCTTCCGCCGCCGCAACCGCACCGATGTGGTGAAGCCCGGCGAGCCCAAGTACTTCATCGAATCGAAGAAGGTCCGCGTGAAGCGCGAGGAGCCCCTCAAGCTCGAGCTCGACCACTTCCTCACCTGCATCGAGAAGCAGATCCTCGACCCGCAGACCACCGGCGAGCAGGCGATGGTCGCTCTGGACGTGGTCATCCGCATCACCGAGATCATCCGCTCCACCACCGTGCCGTTCCCTGTGATGTCCCCTCCGATCATCGACAACGACAAGGATTGATGAGTTGCCCTGCCCGGAGGCGTCGCCCCACGGCGCCTCCGGGATCAGTCACTTCACTCCCCACCGACAGGTTGCCGTGACCGAGCCCGGATCGCCCCAACGCCAACTGAAGCTGTTCATGATCGCTGGCGAGAACAGCGGCGACATCCACGGCAGCAACATGCTGCGTGCCCTCAAGCGCCTCTACCCGAACCTCAGCGCGGTCGGCCTCGGCGGCCCCCAGTTGCAGGCCGCGGGCATGGAGCTTCGCACCAACATGGTCAAGAACCTGGCGATCATCGGCATCGCCGGTGTCATCAAGAACTTCTGGACCATCCGCCGCATCTTCCTCGACACGGAAAACTACCTCAAGGAACACCGCCCGGACGCCATCATCCTCATCGACTATGCGGGCTTCAACATCCGCATGGCCGAGCGGGCCAAGCGCCTCGGCATCCCGGTCATTTGGTACGTCAGCCCGCAGATTTGGGCCTGGCACAAGGAGCGCATCCACACGCTGGCCCGCGTGGTCGATCTGATGATAGTCATCTTCCCGTTCGAGGTCGGTCTATACAGGGCCAAGAACGTCCATGTCGAGCACGTCGGCCACCCGCTCTTCGACGTCATCACCATCGACCAGACGAAGGAAGAGGTCTACGCCACCTTCGGATTCGACACGAAGCGCCCCCTCATCACCATCGTCCCAGGGAGCCGAAAGCGCGAGGTACAGGACTTCCTCCGCATCATGCTGCAAGGGGCGCGCCGCTATCACGAATGGCACCCGAACACGCAGTTCGCCGTTATCCGCGCCACCACCATCGAGCCCGAGATGATCGAGGGCTTCATCGAACGGGAGAACCTTCCCTTCGAGGTGAAGGTCGTGGACAAACTGCGCTACAACCTGCGCCAACACGCGGATTTTTCCTGGGTCAAGAGTGGCACCTCGACGCTCGAAGCGGCCATCCTCGGCGCGCCCCACCTGATCGTCTACAAGGTCAACTTCCTCACCTGGGCCATCGGCAAGCACCTCTTCACCATTAGCTTCATCGGCCTGCCGAACATCGTCGCCGGGTCACTCATCGTGCCGGAGCTTCTTCAGGACGAGTTCACGCCCATGAACCTCGCCGAGACGACGGCGTTCTACCTTGAGGACAAGGAAGAGTACCAGCGCATGGCCGCCGACCTCAAGCGCGTCAAGGACACGCTCGGCGGCCCCGGTGCCAGCGAGAAGGCAGCGCGGGCGATTCTGGACATGCTGGGCGTGACGCCCGTCGCTCAGCCTGAGTCCGCCGTCTAGTTCTCTATAAAGCTATCAATCTATACAGGGACCATCCGGCACAAAAAAGCGTCGGGGATCGGCAAACCGATCCCCGACGGAATGGCATCTGTCGCTTGGCGCGATTAGAAGTCGAAGGATGACCAGTCGCTGACGGAAGCGGCCGGGTTGGCGCTGCCGACGTTGCCGGTCATGACGCCACCAGCCATCGAGCTGGGGTAGGTGTCGCCTGCGGCACGGGTGAAGTTCGGGGCGGTTCCCTCGAGGCCACCGGCCACGAAGTCAGCCGAGGTCGTGGTCGTGGTGCCGTTCTGGCGGGTGATGTAGTTCGCGGTGGCGGTGGTCACGACAATCTCGGCACCGACGGGGTTACCAGCGATGGTGGCGGCGGTCGAGTAGATCAGGCCCGCGTAGCCGCAGTCGCCAGCGTTGTCCACCACGGCAACGCCGTCGAGGATCGTCCAGTTGGTGCTGAAGGGGGCGTCGATGATGCCGTCGTTGGCCGCATCGATGTCGTCGGTCAGCGCCGGGGCGGTGGCGGTCTGGATGAGGAGCGCGGTCATGCTGGCGTTCTCGATGTCGGTGGTGGAGCTATCGGAGCTCCAGCCAGCAACGCCAGTCCAGCCGGTGCCGGCGCCGACGATGTCCGTGGCGTTCACATCGACAGTGTAGGCGCTGCTGCCCTGACGCAGGACCAGGTAGCCGTTCGAGCCGAAGGCGAGGCCGCTCAGGTCGAAGATGTTCTGGATATCGCCAGCGCCAGTGGTGTCGCCTTCGATGAAGACCAGGTAGGTGCCAGCGGGAAGCGTGGCGCTGGGGGTACCGATGATCTCGACGAACTCGTTCGGGGCGTCGGTGCTGGGCGGGTTGAAGAGGATCTCGCTGATCTTCTGGGCGGGGGAGAGCGCCGGGGCGGCGATCAGGGCAAGCGTGAGAATGAGCTTCTTCATGTGGTCGGTAATCTCTCTGGGAGGATAAAATCAAAGCGGGTTGATTGTAACCCGCCCGCCCCGAACCGACATCAAGTCAAAGATGCTGCTGCTTCGCCTTTTTCAACAGTCTGTCACCGGCCTGCCACTTTGGGGCGTCCATCCTACCCCGCGGGCTTGATTTTCCGTAGTAGCTCCTCAGGGAGAAGCATCGCCGCGGACATGTCGAGCATCCAGGTAATGCTCGTCGCCTTCAGGTGTTCCACGGGATAGACCTTTGGGGCGTCGCCGCGGCTGAAGATGTCGCGGATCACCGTTGCCTTGTTGTCTCCCGTCACGGCCAGCAGCAGGTGCTTGGCGGCGTTCAGGACCGGATAGGTCAAGGTCAGGCGGTTGGTGTTCAGCTGCGGGACTTCGTTGGAAACGTAGCCCTTCACGTCCGAGGCGAGCGCCTCGGTCCCCGGGAAGAGAGAGGCGGTGTGTCCGTCCGGCCCCATACCCAGGATGATCATGTCGAATTGGGGCGTACCGTCTGCCGCCTTTGGCAGGGTACGCTCCAGGAGCATGGTAAGGCGCATGGCCTCGGCGCTTAGCAGGTGAGCGCCACCGTTGGGCGGGTAGATCTGTTCCGCGGGCACGCCAAGCTGAGCCAGGAATCCCTCCATGGCGAGACGCACGTTCGAATCGACGTGATCGTTGGGGACGGCGCGCTCATCGCCGAAGAAGTAGCGGATGCGCCGCAGTGCGGCGGCGTCCTGACCGGTGCACTCGCGCAGGGCCTTGTACATGGCCTTGGGTGTCGAGCCGCCAGCGAGCGCCACGCGGGCCTTCAGTTGGCGCTCCTGCTTGTTGTCGCCGAGCTGTACCAACTGCACTGCGGCGGCGTCCGCCACATCCTGTGCCGTGGGGGAGATGAGGATCTCCGTGCCGGGCGCCAGCTTCACGCGTTCCTCTCCGTGCGCTTGATGAAGTCGAGAATGGGAATCGCCATGACGACGGCCTCGCGGAAGTGACGGGCCTTGGATGGCGTGTTGAGTGCCAGCCCGAGCGCCTCGTCTTCCGAAAGCTCATGGAGGCGAAGGTGTCGCTCGAGAACCGCACGACCGGGCGTGCAGCAGCGCAGTGTCATGCCGTCGGGGCCGAGTTGTACCTCGAAGGTGGCGCCGTTGCTGTCGGTCAGTCGGATCACTCGTTCGTCCTGCACCTTCGGACAGAACCAGGGGAATACCGTGATGAGTCCCGACGGCGAGGCGATGGTCAGATGGTCACCGATGTTCTCCGCCACTTGCCAACTGAGGCGCGCTCCCAGCCAGCCGATAAACATGGCGGCCACGACCACTGGCAGCGCCGCACCTGTTGGGCCACCGAGCTCCACGCCCCGGACCTGCGTCAGGTCAAACCCGGCCTGGGGATCATCAAAGAACGCGGTCACCTGCTCGCGGAGCGGCGTTGTGCGGAACCACGACAAGTCGATGGTTGGGTGGGTCGTTTCAAGTGTGGAACGGAAGTGCTGTACCGGGTTGTCGGTCAACGAGGCCATGCGGATCGTGCGGTCGACGTGTTGCTGGAGGGCCTCCAATTCGGGGAATGGGATGGCCCCGAGGCCCGTCCAAAGGACCGTCTGCACGTCCGGCACCAGCAACGGGGCCACGGCGCCGCGCACGTGGCGAGCAGAGGCAGGACCGAAGGCCAGATGAATGACTTCACAGCAGACGGGAGCCGCGCCGGGCGCAGGTAGAAAGCACTGGGCGTTCACCGCCGCCACCATCTCCGGCGAGGTATTGTCCGGTTGGTAATCCAGCAGGAAAATGCGCGCCGGATACTTGGGGATCACCCGCTGGAAGACTCCACGGACATGTTCGATGCGTGACGCGCAGCCGAGCCACAAGACGTTGCCGAGCACCACGCGCGACACGCTGGTGCCCTGCGCCTCGTTGATCGGTTTCCACATCGAACTCAGCTCACGCTCGATCTGCTCCGGCGAAAGGGCGATGCTTGTTTCGTTGGCAAAGACGGCGAAGGAGTTGATGGCCATGACCGGAGTGCTCCTGTCGGGGTGAAGGTCAGTGTGCGGTGCCCGCTGGCTTCAGCGCCGCGAGGTTCGTGCCGCTCTCCGCCAGCACTTCCTTGTGCAGCGAATTTCCGTGACTGTCCATGGTGACGATGGCGGGGAAGTCCGTTGCCTCGATTTCCCACATGGCCTCTGGAATGCCCATTTCCTCAAGCAGATGGACGTCCGTCACCTTGCCGAGCGTTCGGGCATAGATCTGGGCCGCTCCGCCGATCGCGTGCAGGTAGACGCCGCCGTGCTCCACGAGACCCGCCAGCGTCTTCGGACCCATGCCGCCCTTTCCGATGACCGCGCGGATGCCGAACTTCTTCATGACGGTGGCCTGGTACGGTTCCTCGCGCGCGGAGGTCGTCGGCCCGGCCGCCTTCACATGCCACTGGCCGTTGGCGTCCTTCAGCATCACGGGGCCGCAGTGATAGATGATCGCCCCGTTCAGGTCCGCCGGAGCGGTGTCGTTCTCGATCAGGTACTTGTGGATCGCGTCCCGGCCCGTCACCATGCGGCCGCTGATCAGGACCACGTCCCCCACCTTCAGCGAACGGATCTGCTCCTCGGATACGGGCGGGACGAGACGGATTTCGCGACCGCTGAGCGGGAAACCCTCCTGCTTGGCCATGCGCCTCGGATTCACCGCGAGCTGGTGCCAGCGAAGGATATCGCCCGTCTCCGGGTCGATATAGACAGTCAGGCGGCGATAGGCCCAGCAGTTGTAAGCCACGGACACGAAGTAGGACGCGGGGAGGCGATTGTACGAACCGATCTTGACGCCCAGCAATGTGCTCAAGCCGCCGAAGCCCATGGGCCCGATACCGAGCTTGTTCCCCTCATCCATGATCTCGGCCTCAAGCTGCGCGAGCTGCGGATCGGGGTTCTCGTCGTCCACATCGCGGAAGAGCTGCTCCTTCGCGAAGGTATAGCCCGAGGCGCGGTCGCTGCCGATGGCCACGCCGATGAACCCCGACGAACATCCCTGGCCCTGCGCCTGCCAGATCGCGTGGAGGATGCACTTCTTCACACCGGCCAGATCGCGCCCCGCCTTCCCCATGTGCTCCAGATCGCACGGCAGGCTGTACTGGATATTCTTGTTCTCGCAGCCGCCACCCTTCAGGATGAGCGTCATCTTGATTTCGTTCTTCCGCCACTGCTTGAAGTGCAGGATCGGCGTGGAGGCGCTCAGGTTGTTGCCGGTGTTCTTGCCGCTGATCGAATCCACGCTATTGGGGCGCAGCTTGCCGAGGCGGGTTGCCTCGCCCACGGCCCAGCGCACGTCCTCTTCCATCGTGATTTGGTCCACCCCCACGGGCGTATGGATGTCGAACGTGGGCATCCCGGTGTCCTGGCAAATGGCCCCCTGATCCTCGCACGCCATGTCGATGTTCTGGCTGATGATCTCCATCGCCTGAGCGGCCTTCGTGCCCTCCTTCTCGCGAACGGCGGCGCGACCCACCGCCTCCCTGACGTCGGCCGGCAGATTGGTCGACGTTTGGATGATGAACTCGAGCATGGACTGGCGGAAATTTTTCATGAAAGCGGCACCTCAGGGAAAGAAATCTGCAACGCCCCATTTACTGCACAGAAAGTCCGACGGGGCAAGTGCCGTCGGGTGGTCCCCCGGTGGCAAAACTGTATGCCGGGCCGATTGTTGGTGTGTGTCGGTGATTTTTAAGTCTATCTACAAAACTAAAGTTTGGCATGCCAAATAAAGCATTGACGCGGCATCCGATCTGCCTAGTCTCCACACCCGAAGGGCGGCTGAATCCCGCGCCGCCCCATTCTTTCCACACCAAGGACTTCATCATCATGGGTCAACTTACCCGCGCTTTCGGAGCCGCCCTGCTTCTTGCTGTCGGCGTCGTGCCCGCGCAGACTTCGTTCACATTTGAGGATGCAACTCCCTTTGCCGACGCCCGCTGGGCGGGCAACGAAGGAGACTTTGCCGTGTCCTCCGCCCAGAACCATGAGGGGGGCGGCGCCCAGTCGCTCGCCTTCTCCTACCCCTCCCCGCCGCGCTTCACCTCCTTCACCTACGAGGTGCCGATCACGCTGACGGAAGGGACCATTTCCGTCTGGTTCCAAGACGCGGTCGGCGCCGCTGGTGCCGTGTTCCCCCCGGGAGGTACTCCCGAGTGGGGCGGTTCGATCATCCTGGAGGACGCCAACAACCCCGCCGACTTCGGGGCGGTTGAAATCTGCAACCTCGGATATGGCGGCTCGTCCTACTTCGGCAGCGAAGGCACCGGCGACCGCCAGGCGGCCAGCGATACCTTCGATACGGGCACCTTTGGAACCCGCACCGTCGGCTGGCACCAGGTGGTCTTCACGGTGGGCGCCACGCAAAGCACCGTGTCTGTGGACGGTAACACGTCTGTCCAGATCGGGGCTCCCGGCGGCGACAAGACGCTGCGCCTGCGCTTCATGATCGGTTCCGCGTCGAACGGTGGCTTCGGCAACTGGTACACCACCGTCGGCGAGCCCACCGGGTGGAACGTCAGGCTGACACCGTGGGTGACCTACGACGACGTGGCCTTCACGGCGACAGCTCCCTCGGCGGCCTCCGCATCACTCGGATTCGAGAGCGGTGAGGTCGATTCACCCGCTGTCTTCATGGGGCCGTCGAAGACCGACAATCCCTTCATGGATGGTTTCGTTCCCGCCTTCGGCATCACCACGGATGTGGGTCTTGTTCATGCGGGCACGCAGGCGGCCTACTTCGACAATGACATCCTGCCGTTCCGCAGCGTGACACTCGACCTGAGCGGCTCAAACGAGGGCACGGCCACCTTGTGGTTCTACGACAGCCTCGGCCCGGATACGAGCTTCGATCGCACCGGTGGCTCGATCATCATCGAGGACGGGTCGAATCCCTCCAACTTCATGGCGCTGGAGATCAACAACTGGCCCTACCCGTCGAGCAGCGACCCGACCCCCGGCGTCGCCAACTACTACCTGAGCGGTTCCGCCGGATTCCAGAGTCGCTACTTCGGCGACCGTCAGGTGGGCTGGAATCGCCTCGACATCGTGCTGACCAACGGCAGCTCGCGATTCCTCGTCAATGGCATCGAGAACTCGCAGGGCACCGGGGTGCTGTCGGGACCGGGTCTTTCCACCTCGCCGAAGCTCCGCATCATGGCCGACTCGGCAAGCTCCGGCGGCTTCTCCAACTGGACCACCATCGACCCGCTCGATGTCCTTTACCAGCAGTCCAGCGCCCCCTACGTCTTCTACGACGAGATCACGGTGCCCGCTTCCTCGAGCGTTTCCGACTGGGCCAGCTTCGAGTAATCGAACTCAGTCCGCCGCCAGTACCTTCGCCCGCGCCCTCCACAAGAGACGGCGCGGGCGATGTCATTTGGGGACTGTATAGACAGCGCAGTTGTTCGGTGTTTCCCATACGGTCACGCTTTCAAGGCGAAGTCGTCCCCCATAGACCGAGCGGATCGGCTCCACCAATTGATCGTGACACCAGCGCGCGAGGTTTTCCGCGGTGGGAATCGCATCCATCAGGACGAGGCGAAAGCCCTGTCCGCGCAGGAAGGAGACAAGCGGCTCGTCTCCGTGCCACGCCATGAAACCGTGATCGAGGGGCTCGTGAATGTGGTGGACCATGAGGACCTTCAGGTCCGCGAAGTCCATCACCATGCCCTCGTCGCTGTGGCCCGGCTCGATGGTCAGGTCACCTTCGACCGTCACGGCGATGCGGTAGCGATGGCCGTGGACGTTGCAGCACGCGCCCTTGTGGGACGGAATGCGGTGCCCGGCGTCGAGTTGGAGCTCCCGGGTCACGCGGATCGGCATTGCTAGAAGGCCCCCTCGGCCAGCACCGAGAGCACGTCCCTGGCCGTGAAGTCGTTTCGTCCCGGGCGCAGGAACTCCTTCACCCGAAGCAGATCGTCGCCCATGGTGACCAGAGGGCGTTCTTCGTAGCCACTGCGCTGATGCTGCGGCAGACCGATATTCGCCATCAGACCGTTGCAGAGACACTTGCGTCCCTCTGCCTCCTCCGGCTTTCCCCCCTTGGCCAGGAAGACCTCGGTGGGCGACGCAGGGCAGCGATAGCCCAGAGTGCCGTCGGGACAGCGATAGATGCGGCGCAGGTAGCCCGCGTCGCAGACTCGCGGACGATTGGCGTACTCGTCCTGCTCGGAGAGTGTGCCCTCCAGAACGGCTACCTTGAAGGGGAAGCCGGTCGGGGAAGCGACCGGATCCGAGTGGATGCGTGCATCGCCCTTCAGGGCCTTCGAGAGCAGGCGGCGGCGTAGCTCGGGTTCAAGACCTGACTCGGCGCAGAGGGCGAACGCCGTGCCGACCTGAATGCCGGTCGCACCCGCACTGAGGGCCTCGCGCAGCCGACCCTGACGTCCGTAGGTACCGGCCAGCCAGAACGGGAGCTTCATCGCCCGGAAGGCCGCCGGATCGGCCAAGTCACGCGGGCCGTAGATCGGCTCGCCTTCCTCGCTCAGGTGCATCGGTCCCCGCGGGGGCGAGTTGTGCCCGCCAGCTTTCGGGCCCTCGACCACAAACCCATCAATGCGTCCATTGGCCCTCTTCAGGAGCGCCGTTGCCAGCGTGCTGGAGGAGACGATCGCCAGGAACTTGGGACGGCGCAGCGGTACCTGCGGCCCCTTCAGAATCCGATCAGGCTGGAAGTCCATATAGGCTTCCATGCCCGGGAGTTCGTCCTCCACATGGAGCTTCATCCTTGTCGGTTCGTGAACCGCCAGGCGATCCAGAATACCGGGAATCTCCCAAGGAATTCCTGCGCCCATCAGCACGTAATCGACGCCGGCAAGCATGGCCCCGTAGAGCGACGGCATGTTGGGCATCTGGATCTTTTCCAGCAGGTTGAGTCCCACCGGCCCGGAATGACCTTCCTTGGCCAGAAAGACCTCGCAGAAGTTGGCCAGCATGGTCAACTCCAGCTGCTCGGTCGTCGGTGTGGCCGTGTAGGGCGGGATGCCCCTAAACGGCTCCGACTCGGGCTTGCCGCCGGGAACGAAGTAACGCTCCACGATTCGCTTGGCGATCGATCGCTCCGGGAAATGGGAGGCGGCACGCACCATGTGGCCACCGGGGTCGCCCACTTGAAGACGCCTGACAAAGATCAGGTCCAGAGCAGTCCCCGAGACCACTCCGAGCTGCCCCAGTGATGCGACCGCATTGGCCAGCTTCCAGTTGGAGACGCCGGCGCCCATGCCGCCTTGGATGATCGAAGGGTAATCTGCCACGGGTTCCAATTCCTCCAACACGCCCAATGTTCTCTATCCTTTATCCAGCTGAAGGGAGCGCAAAGCGCCCCGGGTTACAGAACGCGGCCGCACTGTTGCGGACGCCAGCCAGCAGGTCCGCTGCCAGCTCACCGGCGGCGCAGCACGTCGCCACGCCGTGACTTCCCAGTCCCGCCACCCAGAAAAGTCCGGACACAAGCGGATCAGGTCCGATCACCATCCGATGATCAGGCGCCACCGACCGCAGGCCCACCCAGGCGTGGTCAATCACGGGCGGGGCCAGGGCGGGCGAGATGCGCAGCGCCTTGTCGCGAAGGATCCGTTTGATTTCCGAATGAACGGAGTAGTCCGCCGGCTCCATCTCGGCCTCGTCGCAGACGCACATCAACAGTCCGCCCTGCATGGGGCGGAACAGATAGCCCTCGCTGATGTTCCACGCGACCGGCCAGACCTCCGCCTCGGGCCGAGTCGGCAGCGTCACGAACACATGGCGCCGATGGCAACGGAGCGGGGTTTCCTGCGCCCCTGCCAGGCGCGCAAACTCATCAGCCCAGGGACCGGCGGCGTTGATCACGACGGGCGCATCGAAGCGACCGTGACTGGTCCGCACGCCGACCACCTTGCCGTCCGCCTTCACGACTTCCTCGACCTCGGTGCCTGTCAATATGGTGAACAAGCCCGTGGCCACAGCCTCGCGGGCTAGACCTTGAATCAGGAGCTCCACGTCCACCCACCCATCTGACGGGCAATGGATGCCCCCCTCGATGGCAGTCGGATCAAGCGCCGGCACCAGATGGGCACACTGCTCCGCATCGATGTACTCGGCCGCGACGCCCGCCCTGACCGCATCGGCAACCGACTCGGCGTACTGCGCCAAGTCCGCCTGCGTCCCAATCAGGACCGAGCCGTTGTGAACAAGGCCGATGCCGCCCTTCCACCGGCTCTGAAGCATGTCCAGATGCTGCATGCCGCGGCGCGAGAAGCGAGCGAGCACGGGGTCCTTCGGTACCTGCATCACAATGGCCGCACTGCGCCCGGAAGAGTGCAGCCCCGGCATCGATTCCTTCTCGATCAACAGCACGCGACCGACCTTGCGTGTTGTCAGGAAATAGGCGGTCGCAAGACCTGCGAACCCGCCACCCACGATGATGAAATCCGGCGTCATGCCTGCGGTCCTCCTTATCCTGGAGCCCTTGTGGGCAACGCGCAGAGGGGAAGGGCCCCCCGCGAAAGTGCATTCATGATGCACGTTGAAGCGCAGAACTCAAGGGCAATAAAGGATATTTCGGATATGTCTTAGCTGAATTGTGCCCAAGAAGAAGCCCGCCCGGGTGCCGGGCGGGCGATCGTTACTTTGCTGGCGTCGCCAGAGCGCTCGAATCGATTCGCAGTGGGTACTTTCCGTCAGTGGCCGAGCCATTGTTCAGGAAGTAGGACTTCCCCGCAACGAAGGCCTCCCAGTTGACGCTCAGGCGATAGTCGCCGGGCGCAGCGCCGATCATGTGGAGGTACGGGACTTCCCGTCCCTTGGGAAGCGACGAATAGGGCGGATCCGAACTGAGAGTCCAAAGGAGGAAGTTACCGTAGCGTTGTTGCTTGAGCAGCTCGGGATTGGTTGCGGTGCCGATCATCCGGATCTTGTGCTGGGTCTTCATGTGGCCACTACGACGCACCGTGGTGAGGAGCATGACCTGATTGGGGAGCGACTGGCGCACCGACGGCTGCATCGCGAGGATCGAGATCGGGCCGAAGTCGGCGACCGGTGACGCCGGAGCCGGGACCGCGGGGCTTGGCATGATGCCGCCGCGATTGACGTAGCCCTGCACCACGACGCGGAACGGATCGAGCTGTGAAAGCAGAGGCCAGCTCTTGGATTTGCTGAGAGCCACCAGCAGATCGCCCAGTAGATTGTCGTCCCCCGAGTAGGAGGCCCCGGCCACCAGCGCCAGTGCCGTCATCGGGTCCGACGGCATTCTTTGTTTCTCGGGGGCCTCTGCCAGTCGCTCGCGCGCTTCCTCTGCCAGAGCGCCAAAGCGCTGCGTCATCCACGCTGAGATCAGTAGTTGCTCGCGCAGGTTGTTATCGATTTTCTCGGGGTCGATCATCTCCTCGTACAACCGGCCCTGAAGGAGCTGGTTGACAGTGGAGAAGTATGGCCTCGATTCCTCGATACGGCGACGGGCGAGTGGAAAATCCGGCTGGATGCGGAGAGACGCGAAGTAGTGCTGAATGGCGACGAGCAAGCTGAGGGGGTCGCCCAACTTGTCGTTGTCCATCCCGATTTCGTAGTGAATCCGCGATAGCTCGTGAGCCTGGGGGCGACAAGCATCCCGACCGGAGTACCACTGGCGGACGATCTGCCAGCGGGCCTCGCCTTCGTTTAGGCGACTTGCCTGAACGTCAGCTTCGATCATCGCTACCAGTCGTTGCTGGACGTCTGCGTCGATCTTCCTGATCCAGTCGAGCGTGTCCTTGTCCTCAAGTGCCTCAGCCTGGTCAGTCAACTCATTGAGCCGCCAGATGGAACGGGTCGCAGAGGTGGCCCCATCGCTGGGCGAAGTCACCCCGGCTTCGATTATTTTGACCTGACCTTCATACCAATTGCGAAAGGCCGTTGGATCGATGCCGACCGTCCCAAGATCATAGGGGCCCGAGGGTGTTGCTCCGTCAAGAACCTGGAGGCTCACGGGGCCTCCGCCGGGCGCGAGGCGGCGGTGTTCAAAGTACACTGCGTCGCGCTTCCACTGGGCCGGCGGCAGAAGGTCGTGGAGCATCGGGTCGGTTTTCGACTCGGCAGGTGTGGTGAGCTTGAGCTTCGGCGTGCCACTTGCCGGGGTCTCGGCGGTTCGCCTCCAATAGGCGGTGATGAACGGCTTGTATCCTGGTGACGGTAGCACGGGCGACTCGAGCGTCACTCCCACCAGCTCAACGCCCTTCGCGACCTGCTCACCGACCGATGTCTCGGGTGCTTCCATCGGGTCGCGGTAGGCTACGCTGGACAACTGTTGGTACGCTCCCGGCTCGGTGAAGCGGGCCACGTCCACATAGTCCTTCAGCTCTTCCTTGAACCGACCCCAATTGGCCTGCTCTGTGTACCATCCTTGGCTGCGCAGGAGCGTGGGTTTTCTCTCACGGAAGATATAATTACCGAATGCCCAACCCCAGTGATAGCGGGAGATATGGATGTCGGCGAGTTTGCCCAGGTCGACGATCTCGAAGCGCCCGAAGTAGGCTGTGGCGCCCGCGTCCACTAGGAGGACGCTCGGGTTTTGCATCATGATCTTGTCGAAAAGCGCATTGAATCGCCGTGCCCCCGTCTCCACATAGGACATGGGAGTCGAGGGCGATTTGCGAAACCCGGGCGAGTTCTGGCGAACGTGAATTCCCGCGATGATCAGCAACGGAACCAGTGAGATCGAAAGCGCCACGGATGGGCTCAGCTTCGGGAGCTTGCGCTGGAGCATGACGAAGAGATTAAACCCGCCGGCCAGCAACAGGAGCACCACCAGTGTGGAAAAGTGAGGCATGAACCGGAACTGTCCCATCCAGTCGCCGCCCACATAGACCACGTAAAGAATGATTGCCGGGATCGTGAAGCACGGCGCCAGGAACCGGCCCGGATGGCGGATAAGCAGGGGAATCGCCAACAAGGCCGCCGCGCCCACTGTCCAGTAGTAGCGAGTCGCGCGGAAGAACTTGCCCACATAGTCCCAGCCGCGCGGATCCTGATAGATTAGAAGGTAGGGACCGAGATCGCCCACCTTGGCGTAATAGGTGTTCGGGAAGGGCCACCCGAAGTAGTTGGAGCGAGCCCACTGATACAGCGCCCAGGGAACCGCAAACAGCGCCAGCCATCCAACAGTCCGGAGGGCGAAGAAGCGCCGTGGGTTAAGCAGGAACAGCGTACCAAAGGCGATCACGAAGTACATGGTCCCTTCCGGTCGCGTTAGGCTTACTCCCCAGAAGGCGAGCGCGGACCAGGGGAACCTCCCCCGATCATCGACCTCGCGGGAGAAGAGGTAGAACCCCAGCACGAGGAGGAACGTGTATAGCGGGTTTTCCAGCCCCGACACATTCCAGACGACCAATGGCGTGTGCATCCCCAGCAGGAGGGGCACTGCAACGTGAAAGACAGGCACGCGGGGGAGAAAGGTCTCGTCGAGCCACTTCGCCATGATCCAGAAGGAACCGAGGCCCAGCAAGATTCCAAGAATCTTGCATGTCCAGATCGGATGAAAGAGCCCCACCGACTTGAATGCCAGAATCACTAGCAGCCAGAGTGGGTTCGAGTAGCCCTCCACAATCTCAGCCTCGGGGGTTAGCCGCGCCCCGTGTCCCCCAATGATGTTCTTCGCATAGCTGAAGGTGATCAGCGCGTCGTCCATCACGAAGCTGTTAAAGTAGATGCAATGGCCAATATAGACGAGTGACGCGATGGCAAACGCAACCAGTTGCCACGTCGGCGTATTCCACTTCCTTGACGAAAGGAGCTGCGGTTCTGATCCCACGGATGACCTCGATCGGACTGTTCAAGCAATGCCGGTCAGTACGGCGAGCCGCTCAAACTAGGCGCAACCCGAAAGGGTCCGGCTAAAAATGTGTCCTTACTGATCCAACTTCCAGTGCGGATCGTTGTAGCGGTCGTCGGGATCGCTGTGGCGGCCCGGGTGACCCATGCTCATGCGGCGGACGGGTTTCGGTCCGCGGCGGAGCGGGTTGTGCCACCAGATGTCCTCGAAGAAATCCAGGACGCCACGGCGCTTCAGCAGCCAAAAGGCGATCAGCGGGGCAACGATCGCGTGCAGGCTCAGCGCAAAGCCGACCGGCCATCCGTAGCTGGAGACGCTCCCGAGAACTCCAAGGAGGATGAGGGCCGCTGTCAGGAATCCCAAGAACTTCATCGGCATCGGGATGAAGAACATGAAGCGCACCTGAGCGTCGGGGTACCACAGGACGATGGCGAGCAGCATGGCCAGTGTGAGCGGCAGGAAGCCCGCCAGCGGCGCTGCCGCAGCGCCCACCGCTGCGCTGACGGCACAGTGTACGACTCCCGTGAGCACCGCCACGATGGTCAGGAACCAGAGGAAGCGGCGACTTCCCATCTGCTCCTCCACCATCCGGCCGAAGAAGAACAGCATTAGGAGGGTGAAGGCGGTGTTGATGACACTCGCCATCATTCCGCCGTCGGACGGCGCAAAGGGATACAGGAGGAACTGCCACACGTTGCCCTGAAAGATGGCCTGGGAGGCCTTCAGGTAGACAAGGTGATCCGCGAGCCAGGCGCCGACGGGGATCAACTGGGCGAAGCTGATGATGAAAAAGGCCGCAATAATAGCCCAGAAAATCCGACGGGTCACGATGGGCATGTGCTCGCTGAGGAGATAGTCCGTCTCTCGGAATGTCCGATTCATGGGGGAGCTCACCTTGGCGGGTTGGGCCGACAACGACCTGCTGGTAGTAGGCGGGAATCAAGATCGGGGCCAAGCAGAGAGCGTTGTGGACCGCTATCGACTCTCGGGTCTGATCAAATTGGGCCACTTGGGTCATTTGTGTCCATCGGAACCTGTGGAAAAATGAAAGAGGCCGATTTTTACCACTTTTTTATGATCGATTTCGCTGGAGGTCTGGCCACGTTCCTCCATGAATCCACCACTCCCGAGGGAACAGGGGCCCATGCCCACCCTCAACGCGCCGGTCGGAAGCTACGCCGGGCACATCTTCAAGACGAGGTAACATCCAAAGATGAAACCAGCAGACGTGATGAAGTTCTGCCAGGAAAAAGGTGTCAAATTCGTGGACTTCAAGTTCGTCGACGTCCCCGGCGTTCAGCAGCACTTCACCGTGCCGATCGCGGACATCGAGGAGAGCATCTTCACGGAAGGTCACGGCTTCGACGGTTCTTCGATCCGCGGCTTCCGCGAAATCAACGAGTCGGACATGCTCATCATTCCCGACCCGACGACCGCCCACATCGATCCGTTCAACGACACCCCGACCCTCTCGCTGGTTGGCTACGTCGTCGACCCGATGACCCACGAGCTGTTCAACCGCGATCCGCGCAACGTCGCCATCAAGGCTGAGCAGTACCTCAAGAGCAGCGGCCTCGGCGACACCTGCTTCATCGGGCCGGAGCTCGAGTTCTTCCTCTTCAACGACGTCCGCTTCGAGTCCAGCAACAACGGCTCCTTCTATAGCGTCGACTCGGTTGAGGCCATCTGGAACAGCGGCAAGGACCTGCGCAGCGAGTACGGCATCCCGAACCTCGGCAACAAGATCCCCTACAAGGGCGGCTACTTCCCCCTGCCCCCCGTCGACACCCTCCAGAACGTCCGCAACGAGATGGTTGAGGTCATGGAGGAGTGCGGCATCCACGTCGAGACGCACCACCACGAAGTAGCCACCGCCGGCCAGTGCGAAATCGACATGCGCTTCGACACGCTGCTCAAGATGGCAGACAAGTCGATGCTCTACAAGTACATCGTCAAGGGCGTCGCTGCCCGTCACGACATGAGCGCCTGCTTCATGCCCAAGCCCATCTTCGGCGACAACGGCTCCGGCATGCACACCCACATCTCCGTGTGGAAGGACGGCAAGAACCTGATGTTCGGCAACAACTACGCCGGCCTCAGCGACTACGCCCTGCACTTCATCGGCGGCATCCTGGCTCACGCCAACTCGATCCTCGCCTTCAGCAACCCGACCACCAACAGCTACAAGCGCCTGGTGCCCGGCTACGAGGCCCCCGTCAACCTGGCCTACAGCCAGCGTAACCGCTCCGCCTCGATCCGCATCCCGATGTACAGCAAGAGCGAGAAGGCCAAGCGCGTTGAGTTCCGCTGCCCCGACCCGCTGGCGAACCCCTACCTCGCCTTCCCCGCCCTCCTCATGGCCGGCCTCGACGGCGTCGAGAAGAAGCTCAACCCGGGCGCCCCGCTCGACAAGAACATCTACGACCTCCCCGCCGAGGAAGCCAAGCGCGTCCCGAAGTCCTCGGGCAGCCTCGACCAGTCCCTCGAAGCTCTCGAGAAGGATCACGCCTTCCTCCTCAAGGGCGACGTCTTCACGCAGGACTTCATCGAGTCCTACATCGAGTACAAGCGCAAGTTCGAGATCGATCCGGTCCGTCTCCGTCCGCATCCCCACGAGTTCGTGCTGTACTACAACCAGTAATCACCCGGCTCAAACCGGTCGAAGAAACGAAGGGGCGCTCCATCGCGGAGCGCCCCTTCTCATTGATACTCGTCTTGACCGTCGCCGTCACATGGCTTCGAGCGACTTGCCCTTCGTCTCCTCGATGAAGAACCACACGAAGAAGATCGAGACAACGGCCGACGCCGCGTAGAAGCCGTAGGCGCCCGCCAGTCCGATACCCGTCAGCATGATCGGGAAGGTCATCGTGATGGCGAAGTTCGCGATCCACTGCGCCCCACCCGCGATGCCCAATGCCGTGCCGCGGTAGAGGTTGTTGAACATCTCGCCGAGCATCACCCAAACCACCGGGCCCCAGGAAATCGCAAAGAAGAAGATGTAGGCGTTCGCGCCAAGAAGCGCCAGCGTGCCCGTGGTCTTCGTCAGTGCCAGGTTGCCGTTATCGTCCAGTCCTGAAGACGCGAAGATCGCCGCCACCAGACCGAGCATCAGCGCCATGCCAACCGACCCGATCAGCAGCAGCGGCTTGCGCCCGAGCTTGTCCACCAGCGCGATGGCGACGAAGGTCGATCCCACGTTGACTGCTCCACCGATCACGTTGATGAGGAGCGCGTCGCCCTCGGTGAAACCGGCGCTCTTCCACAGTACCTCACCGTAGTAGAAAATCACGTTGATGCCGACCAGTTGCTGGAACACGGAGAGCCCGATGCCCAGCCAGACGATCAGGCGGAGGTTCACGGTGCCGGGTGCCAGCACGTCGCTGAAGCGCGGCTTGTGGGTCGACCGGAGCGACTCGCGAATGTCGGCGATCTTCCCGTCGATGTCACCGTCGTGGATGGAGGCGAGAACCTTGCGCGCCTCGTCATCCCGCTGCTGGGCGACGAGGAAGCGGGGGGACTCGGGAGCGATGGCGGCACCGATGCCGAAGAGCAACGCGGGAATGCACTCGACCCAGAACATCCAGCTCCATGCAGAATAGCCGAGCAGCCACGGCTCCTTGGCGCCGCCGGAGAGCTTGGCGATGATGTAGTTGCTGAGGAACGCCACGAACAGGCCGATCACGATGGCGAGCTGCTGAAGGGAAGACAGGCGACCTCGGAAGCGCGCGGGGGAGACCTCCGATATATACGCGGGCGCCAGCACCGACGCGGCGCCGACCGCCACGCCGCCGAGCACGCGGGCGGCCACGAAGAGCGTGGTGTCCGTGGCAGCTCCAGAGCCCCAGGCGCTAATGAAGAAACCCACCGACGCCACGATCATGGAGGGCTTGCGACCGAAACGGTCCGCGAAGCCTCCCGCGAAGAACGCACCGGCGGCGCAGCCCAGAAGCATCGAGGCGACCGAGAAACCGGTCCCCACGCTGTCCGACTGGAAGGCCTCCTGAAGGGCGCTTACCGTCCCGTTGATGACGCCACTATCGAACCCAAATAGAAAGCCACCGATCGCGGCGATTGATGCGATGAAGATCACATATCCCCGCAGGGTGTCCGACTCATGATGCATCTGTTCTGACATGGACTGTTCCTTTTTGTGGGTTTCCCCGCCGCGCATGGCACGGCGGGGGAGACGCATTCGACCATCCACTGCGGAACTGCGTTACTTCTTCTCGGTCATCACGGGCACGCCGCGCAGCGCGAACCCCCAATCGTTGGTGCCCTGGCTGACCTTGACCAGCAACACGTTGTGACCCTTCCGGAAGGTGACGTCGACTTCCTCCCACGGGTGGTTGATGCCGCGAAGCGCATTCATCGAGTGGATCTTCGCGCCGTTGAGCCACACCTCGATGCCGTCGTCGCTGCGAAATCCGAGCTTGATGCGACGGTCGCGATCACTCTCCACCGAACCGACCGCGTAGGCAATCCGTTCGTCGAAGTCATGGATGGCGCGAATGTCGACGATGCTGGTGCTGGCCGGTTTCGCGTCGACCCATTCGGGTGAAGCGGCGAGCGCCTCCAACTTGTCCACCGGCAGCTTCTCCGGCTCGTAGTGGTGCTCGGCGATGTTCCCCTTCGGATCGAAGGGGAAGGCCGGCGAGATGCGCCATGATAGAATCTGGCCGTAGCGCTCGGCAAGATCCGCGGAGGCGGTGATGGCCTGCCCATCGACCTTGACCGTCAGCGTCCGTTCGTCACGCGCTGCGCTCATGAAGGGGATCAGCTTGTCCAGCAACTGGGGTGGCGCCGTCTCTGCGGTCCCGACCAGATGCGCGAAGCGGTCCGCCTGCTCGTCGATGACTTTTCCGTCGGGGAGCGAGATGCGCCGGTGGGAGACCACCATGCCATCCGCATCGATCGGCGAGTCGGCGTTGCGCACGAGGCGCTGGATCACACCGACCTTCGGATAGTGGGTCTCATTTTCGACGATGGCCACGCCCGCCAGCGCCAGCACTCCCGCGGTGAGTTCCGGCGCCTTGGCGAGCCGAGGCCATGCCTCCGCGAGCGTCTTCGGTGCGTCGTCGCCGAAGATGCCGCGCAGGTGCCGCTCCATCGCCCTTCCCGCGAAGTAGTCCGAAGATTCTGGCGTCGCCGTGACGATGATCTCGACGGCTCTGTCGAGACGTCCGGTGGGCACTTCGACCGTGAGTGTGCGGGTCTCCTCGTCCCACCCGCCTTCCGCCTTCTCGCCATTCACCGTGATGCGATCCGGTTCTGCGAGGGCATGCAGCTTGGCCGTGATGGCCCGTGTCTTCACTTGTCCGGCAAAGGTTCCCTCCACCGGATGCACCGTCAGGACGATGCCGTCATCGGTGCGGCGGGATTCCAGCTTCGTGTGGGCATGGGCGCCGCGCTCATAGTCGCTGGAGATTCCGTCGTCCTCGTGCAGTGTATAGACGTTCGATTCGCCCACTGCACCGGGCCAAACGTGCACCACCAGGTTGTCGAGCGATGCTGTGCCGGGGCGAGGTGTGTAGGGCTGCGCGGGAATCGGCGCACCGCCGCGCACGAACATGGGCCACTCGCCCAGGTCAGCGGAGACGAGTCGCCACTGTGGCCCCTCCACCTTCTCCGACGTGAAGTAATTGTACCACTCGCCTTTCGGGAACCAGACTAGCTGTGACGCCACGCGCCCCGGCCCGAATCCCGCGCTGGCGATCGGTGCCACTAGCAGCGACTCGCCGAACATGTACTGCTGCGGCGCCATGTAGGCGTCCGATTCCTCCGGCCACATGACGTACATGGGGCGGTTCAGCGGCAGCGAATCGCGGTGCGTCTGCCACACGCTTGTATAGACGTAGGGCATCAGCTCGGAGCGCAGGTGAAAGCTCTGTCGCATCGAGGCGGTCGCCCAATCGGGCCACTTCCACGGGCGCCGGTCGAGGTACTCGATGATGCCGGAGTGAAGTCGCATCGCCGCGGTGGTCGCCGCGAACTGCACCCAGCGTGTGTAGGTCTCCTCGTTGCGCTCGCCGAAATGCCCGCCGATGTCGTGGCTCCAGAAGTACGCGCCCTCGTTCCCCGCGGTCGACGTGAAGGGGACCTCAAACCCGAGCATCCGCCATCCCGTGTCCGCGTCGCCCGAGAAGTGGATCGGGTGGCGGTGATCCCCCCAATCGCCCCAGCGCGAGAACTGGAGCCCGCGCTTCCCGCCGCGCTTGCTGTTCTGGAAATAGGCGTAGTTCAGCCACTTCAGGTTCAGCAAGTCCGGGATGCCGATGGTGAAGGGATACTGCTGCCAGTCGAGCCACCAGAAGTCGACGCCCTCGTCCTCGCGCGGATGATGCGTGTGCTTGAAGAGCGCATCCATGTAGCGCCGGTTGGCCGCGTCGTAGGTCACGGTCTCGCCCGACTTCGGATCCTTGCCGAGTTCTTTCATGAAGTCCGCGTACATGGTTTCCGTGGGCACCACGCCGTCCGCCGGGTGCACGTTCATGGTGACGGCGAGGCCCTGCTCGTGGAACCAGCGGAGCAGCGCGGGCGGATCGGGGAGCAGCTCATAGTTCCACGACCAGCCGGTCCACGGGCCCGTGTGCCACTCCATGTCCATCACGATCACATCCAGCGGGAAGTCGTTCTCCGCGTACTCGCGAACGATCCCCTTGTAGTCCTCGCTCGTGTAGTGCCACCAGCGCGAGTACCAGCTTCCCAGCACGGCCTTGCGCGGCATCGGAACCGGTCCGCCCGCCGTGGTCAGCCCCCGAAACGCCGCCGCGTAGTCGGACCCATAGCCGAAGAATGACCAGTCAATCCCCGCGTCGGCGGGGCGCGGGGCCGCCCAGCCGTCCACCAGCAGGTGGGTCTTCGAGTCGTCGATCAGATACCATCCGTCGCGCGACAGGACCCCTTCTTCCAGGCTGACCGGGCCGCGGACCTGATCCAGCGTATGGATCGTTCCCCCCAGGTTGGCCGTCTGGCGCGAGTCCGGTGTCCACGTGATCTCCCGGTCGCCGCCGTTGATGTGGATCGAAAGGTTTTCTCCATGGAATGGCTTGCCGTCGGGACGGTAGCGCAGCAGAAGGCGCCCCGTGTCGATCATCAACTCGCCTGCCGCCGTCTTCCATATCGACGGGCTGGGGAGCTCCTTCGGTCGGTCGCCGGAAAAGAGCGAGGGAGTATCGATGAACTTCTGCTCCGCCTGATACTCAAGGCGCACGCACTCCGGCGTGAGGACCGTGAACCGGGCGGGACCTTCCACCACCGGGTTCGCCGTCGCGATCTGTGCTGCGGCCAATAGAACTGCGGCCAATCCAGCGCTCTTTCGCATGAAGAGCATCCTCCAAATTCTCGCCGCGCCGGTTCGAACGGCGGGTGAATGATTGGACCGACGATGCCAGTTACCGTTGACCGACTCAATTCCGTAATTGGAGCATTCGATTGCGGAATTGCGTCAGGATGGACGCTGCATGCTCGAACAGAAACGTATCGCCCTCGACGTCGCCCACCTGGGGTTTACCGAAAACTACCGCATCGGCGCCCTGTCCGGCGTCATCAAGTACGCGCGCCAGCACACCAGTTGGCAACTGCTCTACAACCAGAAGACCCTCTCCCTGCTGCATAGCTTCGAGCGATTCGCCGACCTGAGCACGGTGAAGGTCGATGGCGTGATCTTTTCCTACTGGGACGACCGCAAGCTGGCGGAGATCCGCGGCTTGGGCGTGCCGATGGTGAGCATCTCCAACGATCATCCCATCGAGCCCCCCGTCTTCGCCACCTGCGGCACCGACGACGTCGCCGTGGGGCACCTCGCGGCCGAGGATCTCTTGGAGCGCGGATTCCGTCACTTTGCGTTCTATGGCGACGTGGCCATGTACTGGGAGCAGCAACGCTGGAAGGGTTTCCGCGAGGCTCTCGGCAAGCGGGGCTTCGAGGCACTACTGATCCGCACCGACTACGAGGCCCCCGCCGAGGCGACCGCGCGGGCCGTCGGGGCGGAGTTGCGCGCCCTACCCCATCCCCTCGGCGTGCTCACCTCCTCCGACACGCGGGGACTCCACATCCTTGAGATTTGCCGCCGCGAAGGGCTCGCCGTACCCCTCGACATCGCCATCATCGGCGTCGACAACAACCACTTCCTCTGCGAGGCGCCGCTTCCCTCCCTCAGCAGCGTCGAGCAGGATCCGGAACGGGTTGGCTACGAGGCCGCCGCGCTGCTCGACCGCATGATCCGCGACGGCGTCCAGCTCTACGACCAACTGCAATTCCCGCCGCGCCGCATCGCCACCCGCATGTCGTCGGACATCACCGCCGTCGACCACCCGGCGCTGTCGCGGGCCCTGCTCTACATCCGCGACAACCTTCGGGAGTCGTTCTCAGTGGACGATGTGGCGGCTGCCGCCTCGACGAGCCGCAGCACCCTGGAGCGACTCTTTCAGGCGCGGCTCAAGACGACCGTCGGCCACTTCCTCCGCCATCGCCGCATCGCCCTGGCGAAAGAGCTGCTGCTGCAACCGGAGCTTGGCCTGGAGGAGATCGCCTGGCGCTGTGGCCTGCGCCGCGCAACGTACCTGTGCGGAGTCTTCCGCGAAGCCACCAACATGACCCCCGGGGAGTGGCGACGCCAGTTCTTCGTCGGGGCGGGGGAGTGAGGGGTGCCAGGCTCCCCTGTGCGGCTTCCCTCACAGCGTGTGCAGCACCGCACGATGGACCTGTGAGATTTTCCGCACACCTCGTTTGGGGACCTCCAGCAAGGGTGTTTCTAAGTCCTTTAATAGGAGCTATCTAAAGGATTGTTCGGTCGGTCCATCAACTGGGGAACGGGCCTTGCACCAGAGAGGAGTCAGTTGCAGCAGCACAACGCTTCTCCCGAGGTGACCCCAATGGCCGACTCCTACTTCAACGAAGATGGTTTGCAGGACTACCTGAAGCGTGTCGGATCCCATCGCCTGCTTTCCCGCGAGGAAGAGGTCGAACTCTTCCAGCGGCTGGAAGCCGGGGACGAGTCGGCTCGGGACGAGATCGTTCGCTGCAACCTGCGCCTCGTCATCAAGATCGCCATGCAGTTCAAGGGCATGGGCGTCTGCATGTCGGACCTGATCCAGGAAGGGAACATCGGCCTGCTCCACGTCATCGGCAAGTTCGATTGGCGGCGCGGGTTCCGGTTCTCCACCTATGCGGCCTTCTGGATTCGTCAGGAGATTCAGGGCGCGCTCCGCAACGCCGGGTCGCTCATTCGGCTTCCCATTCGCAAGTCCCGCCTAGTCTGCCGCATCAACGAGGTCAGCCGCTACTTTGCCCGGACGGAAGGACGCGAGCCGGGCGTGGATGAGATTGCCCTCTTCCTTGATGTCGATCCGGTGAAGGTCGAAGAGTTGATGCCGATGCGCGAGCGGGTCCTGTCGCTCGACGCGGATTCTCCCACCGAAGGCTATTCGCTCCTCGACACCGTTCCGCAGGTCGGGCCGGCCCCCTACGAGAGCCTCAATCGGGCGCAGGTCACGGCGGTCGTCCGTGACGCGCTGGATTTCCTGACCGAGCGCGAGCGGAACATCATGGAGCTGCGCTTCGGACTGAACGACGGCAAGGCGCACAGCCTGCGCAAGACGAGCCGCAAGGTCGGCCTCAGCCAGGAGGGCGTCCGTCGCATCGAGCGCCGGGCCCTCGACAAGCTCTCTCGTCCGGCGATTCGCGCCCGACTTGAGGGGCTGCTGATCGCCTGACGATAAAACCCACCTAGCACCATCACCCCTCCCCCCCCAACGGCGGGCACGGTTGGCCTTGTGCCATCCGTGCCCGCTTGCCTGATACTAGGGCCATCGCCGCCAGGGTCTCAGCGTTTTCCCCAATGTTTAGGGTTTTCAACTGTCATGCTTTGCCGCGGTGGGCTTCCCACCCGCTGGTTGTCGCGTTGCTGTTTGCCGGTCTCACTGCCGTCATCGGGTCGTTGCATCTGACGCGTGGACTTTACATCGACGAGTACACAACGTGGCGCGTGATCAACCTGCCAAGCCACGAGGCACTGGTCCATGACCGGCTCTATCACGGCCACCTTCCGGGGTACTTTGCGGCACTGCGTTTCTGGACCCTGTTCTTTGGCGACAGCGAATCGGCGATGCGCCTTCCGTCGTTGTTGCTGGTGGCGGCTAGCGGGGGGCTCATGTGGCTTCTGGCACGCGAGTTCCTGACCACCCGCGCGGCCGTCCTGGCGTCGCTGTTCTTCTCATGCCATCAGCTGACGCTGTGGACGGGGCAGACCGCGCGGCCCTATGCGCCGATGCTCTTTTTCCTGCTGTTGGCGGCGGTCGGGAGCTGTCGCTATGCGAAGGGCGGGCGCGGCGCCTGGCTGGCCGTTGTGGGGCTTGGGTCGGTCGGCGCGATGCTGGTGCAACCTTTGGCGCTGACGGTGCTGGTGGCCTTGGCTGCGGCGGCGGTGTTCGGCTTCCGGCGCTCCGCTCGGAGGAGCGTGATCCTTTGCGGCGTGATCGTCGCGGCTATTCTGGCGGTGCAACCGCTCTACGGCCAACTGGTCCGCGAGCAGAGCAACTTCGCCGCCGAGCGATTCCGCTTTCCGCTCAAGCGACTTGGCGATGGGTTGGCCCGGGTGTTTCTGGGGGACTTCACCCTCGTGATGCGGAATGACCTGCTGGAGATCATGTCTCAGGTCGCTCTCGTGGGATGCCTGGCCCTGGCGGCGTGGGGACTGCGGGGAAAGCGGGCGGGGCTGTACAACGCTCGCTGGTTGATCGGCTGCTGGCTGTTGTTCCCTTGTACGATGCTGCTATCGATGGCGGCGCTGGGTTCCAAGTCCGTGCTGAGTCATCCGCGCTACTACGTCGCAATCCTGCCCCCGCTGGCCCTGGTTTTTGGCGGAGCGGTGATGGCTCTCGAACGACTGGCGACACGCCACGGGAATTGGCTCCGCTGGGCCCCGACGTTGATCTTCGTGCCCATGGTGGCCTACTCGGGCGGCTGGATGGTGGAGGACGGAGACGGACCCCATCAGGTGGCTGAAATGCTTGAGGGCGCCGCGCCGGAACGGATCGTGGGCGACACCATGCCGTTCCGCTACGAGTGGCGGGACCGGAACGTGGAACTGCTGGAGACGCGCAACTACGAGGAGGTTCTGGCCTACCTCGCTGCGACCGCCGATGGACCGGATCCGGGGGCCGTATGGCTGGCGGTTTACGAGAACAAGGAGAACCCGTTCTCGGCCATTGAGGAGGAAGCGCCGGAGCGCTGGACGATCAACCGCCGCTTGAGGGCGCTGGACGCACGGCTGCTGGAACTCCTGCCGATGGAGGGAGCCTACGACGGCTCGGAGTTTACTTCCTCAACACGCCAGGACGACCCGTCCAACTGATATTCCAGCGGGGTTGCGCAGGCAGGGCAGCGTCGGCGAAAGGTGGCGCGGCGGGCCTTGACCGGGATCACCGTGCCGCAAGACGGGCACACCACCTTGGGTGCACACGCCTCCACCGTATCGGCGTTCACTGGAAATGCAGGGTTCTGTGGTTGACCGCCTGACATGCGCCATTCCCTTCGGACTTCGACAGACCGACCAAGGATCGTGCCATGCGGCTGGATGGAGTTTAGCGGGCGAGCTTTTTTGCCAACCGGTCGACGATGATCTCGCGCATGGCGGTAGCGATTTCCTCCCAGGTGCGGCTCTGCGGTGGCTTGCGCGCCGGGCCCTTGCCGCGAAGGAGCGCCGCGGTGCACTGCTCGATGAAGCGCTGCGGCGAATCGGCCACAAACGCCTCCTCCGCGTAGTCGGCGGAGACGTCCGGGATCGGCGTCGAGACGACCGGACGCCCCGATGCCAGGTACTCCGGCGTCTTGGTGGGACTCATGAAGCGCGTCAGGTTGTTTTGGAGCCAGGGGATCAGGCACACGTCGAAGCCACGCAGGTATTCCGGCAGGCGGTCGTAGGGCTTCGGCCCGAGGTAGTGGAAGTTCGGCTCGGTGAGCGGGATCTTGGTGTCGGCAACAAGCGGTCCCAGGAAGACGATACTCCAGTGGGATCGCTCGCGACACACCGTGCGGAGCAGTTCCCAGTCGATGCGCTCGTCCACGGCGCCGAAGTAACCGAGGATCGGGCCGCGGATCGGTTTGAGGTCCGCGGGAATCTCCCCCTCGCTGGCGCCGCGAGAGAAGTGGGCAAAGTCGATGCCGCTCGGGAAGCAATGGATGTCGCCGTGCCGCCCTTCGATGAGCGAGTGAAGGCTGCGGCCGCCGGTGAAGACCACATCCGCCTTGGCGAGAATTCGGTTCTCGTCCGTGGTGGCCCGTGAGCTGGCGGACTCGAACTCGCTGTACGGATCCATCACGTCATACACAAGCAGGTCGTGGGGTATTCGCGTGATCAAGTCCGCGTAGGCGGGATTCTGGATCCAAAGAATACGCTGTCCCACGGGGGCCTTGGCGAGGGGCGCGCGGGCCTTCGCGCAGAAGATGCTGCGGGTGGCCGATTCGAGCATGGGCAGGAACCGGGTGAGCGGGAGAAACGGGATGTGCTGGGCCATGAGGTTCGGCCGCAGCTGGAGCAGCCGTTCCGTGCGCCGCATCTCCATGAAGCGACGAAACCCGACCAGCACGAAGTAGTCGACCTGGTCGCCGTTCTGGGCGAAGCGGGTCATCAGTTGCTGGGGGCGCTGGAAGAGGTTTCGTTCCCAAACCAGGTGGTTGAGATTGACGATGTGGAGGGGCGTGGCGCGTGACGTCATTGGTTGGTGGTGGTATCCGGTGCCTCGAGGACGAACTGGAGCAGCAGGTTCTGGCCGCTGTAATTCAGGGTCCAGTAGGTGTCGCCGATGGATTCGCGCAGTTGCGTGGCGGAGGGGAGTCCCTTCATGCGACGGCTTGCGCGGGCCACGTCTTCGATGACGGCGCCGGACCGGGTAAAGTGAAAGCCGCGCAGTCCGTCCTCCGTCAGCTTGCCGCGGAACCTGTTGAAGAAGTCCTGTTCCAGCACGCTGGGGGTCGTCGCGTCACCAAGGGCGCGACGCGCCAGCTCGCGCAGTTCCCCGCCGCTGGTCGTCGAGAGGAACCCGGCGCCCGTTTGCGCGAAGAAGAAACCGAAGCCCGGGTTAGTGACCTGAGTATCGGCCGGGGTTTCCCAAAGCCGCAGCCCCTGGAAGTCGGTCGAATCCAAATCGATCAACCCCAGATCGGGACTGCTGAGTTGGTCCAGCAATCCGTTGATGATGCGGCTGCTTTCGGAACTGCCCTTGATGGGAAGAACGAGACCGCTACTGAAGGTCGGGTTGCCGACCGAGTCCTGTCCTGCGAGCCGCATGTAGGTGACCAGTTCGCCAGCCGAACCTTGCAGCAGGTCGCGCTCAAGCTGCACGCCTGCCATCCCCTCGACGGCGCGGACGACCGCTTCCGTGGCGGCGCGCTGGCCCGGCTGGAGCACCTGCTGCGCCGCGCGTGCCTGACGATAGAGCACCGCCATGTCGAGCGACAGCGACCCGAAGGATTCCGAATCGCCCGGCACCAAGCTCAGTGCCTTCAGTTCGTTGTCGGGGGCGACGCGCATCAGCTCGAAGAGGCCCTCTGGTTCGGCAGGAATCGCCAGCGAGGCCTGCGCCCGGATTGCGTCCTTGTCCAGCCGCAGGTTGACCAGCAGCGGCCCGACGTTCCTCAGCCCCAGCGCATTGGCGGTGCGAATGCTGCGCCCCATCGAGGGGAAGTCGCGCCATTCGCGCAGGTGGTGCGCCACATTCATGTAGAAGTAATAGTCGCCAACCTTCGGGCCGAGCCCGGCGCTCGCCTGACGGTAGGCGGGGCTGCCCGTCAGCGAGAACTTGGGATCGTTGTCCGTGTAGGCCTGGAGGGCTCGCTCCAGCGGCTTGCCGCGCCCCTCGGCCAGGAGCAGGTGGTGGGGCGTCCACGCGTACTCCACGATCACCGGGATCTCTTCCACCAGACCGAGATCGCTCTCCTTGTCACCCGGAAGCGGTGCGTTGTTTTCCAGAAAGTATTCCAGATGGAAGACCTTGATGCCGGAATACTCGGCGGTGCTGCGCTTGGCCTCTGTGGGCACAGAACCGAGGGCGCGCTCAAGAAACGCCTCCGCCGCCGCGCGATCCTCCTCGCGGACCTCCGCTGCCAGCACCGAGTCCCACTCGACGATCTCGATCCCGTCGGCCTCGTATAGATTGTAGAGAGTCGAGAAGGCCGCGAAGCCCCCGTGGAATGTGGAAGTCACATCGGCCGGGGTGAAGTGGAAGACCGTGGTGGAGGCCTCGATGCCGCTTCGGATGCCCACGTCCGCAGCAGGAAGCAGCACGGACCACACGGTGCTCAGCGGGTCGACGCTCGCCACGGGGATGCGGCTGAGGGCGCGTGAAATGGCCTCGTTTCCTGTGCCGATGCCGAACTCGTCATCCAGGGCCAGCTTCACCGTCGGATTCAGCAGGGCCTGTTCGCTGCCGTGGTCGAGGCTCTCGACCCAGAACGCCATGTGCGTTTCCGGCGGCATGAAGCGCGTCACCGGCGGGACCGGCTCCTCCGCGCGAAGCTGGTTGGCGACCAGCAGCAGGGGAGCGAGTGCGAGTACCGGTCGCTTCATCCTCATGGCCCTCCTCATTCGGGGCTGTAGTAGCGGAAGCCTTGGTTGCGGAACTGCTCGGAGACCGCAAAGGCGTCGGTGTGGCGCAGGAAATGGTGGACATAATCCACGGGAAGGGCAAAGGCCACGCCCTCCTGAAAGACCGCCTTCAGGGTGATGAGGCCGACCACCTCGCCGCGCGTGTTGACCAGCGGCCCGCCCGAGTTCCCCGGGTTTACCGCCGCGGTCGTCTGGAGGTAGATCACGTCGTTGAAATTGCGGGAGAGCGAGGAGACGATGCCCTCGCTGATCGTGTGGTCGAGCACCATGTAACCCATGCCCGGATTACCGACCGCGTAGACGCTGTCGCCCGCCTCCAGGCTGCCAGACGGCGCGACCACCAGCGGCGTGACGGGGACGCCGAGCTCACGCGCCTTGTCCATGTCGAGCTGGATCACGGCGATGTCCAGCAGGTCACTGACCGCCACCACCTTGTTGTTCTCGATGCGCTTGCGCTCCCACTGCTCGCCATTCTTCACGAAGACGGTCACCGTCTGGTAAAGCTCGCGCCCCACCACATGGTGGTTCGTCACAATCTTGCCGTCGGTGGTCACAAACCAGCCGGTGCCCAAGCCCCCGGGGTTCGACACCAGCACGACGCTTTTCTTCACGTTCTCCAGCACCTCGCGCTGGGAAAGCATCCCTGCGCTGGTCTTGCCGGAGGAAAAGACGACGGCGCCGGTCGACGGATCGAAGGTCGCAGAGCCAAGCCCGAGCGGACTCGCGTCGTCCGCCTTCCGGGCCGCCAGGTCGACCTTCTCCAGCACCGAGTCGTGCGGCACGTCGATCACCGTGGGACCGATGTCGATGTAGTATTGGTGCGGGGTTTCCTTGACGAGGGCCCCCATGATTTCCCCGCCGCCAAGGAGGCGCCAAAGGAGCAGGTCGTCGCGCTTAATCTCGGGCACGGCGGCCACGGGCGCGGGAACCACTGCGGGAGCCTCGACTGCGGCCGGTGCCTCAACGGCGCTGGCCGCATCGGCGGGAGAGTCCTGGGCCCGGGCGCCCGCCACCACA